>NZ_JAGQCO010000008.1:0-79189 GCF_024346235.1 Cyanobium sp. BA5m-21 | reverse complement strand
TACCAGGAAGTGACAAAGGTGGTGCCGGTGAGCCAGCCACCCAGGGCCAGATAGGCCGTGGGGAACAGGAGCAGACCAGACCACCCCACAAATACGA
Organism: Cyanobium sp. BA5m-21; assembly: GCF_024346235.1. Classification (NCBI taxonomy): domain Bacteria; kingdom Bacillati; phylum Cyanobacteriota; class Cyanophyceae; order Synechococcales; family Prochlorococcaceae; genus Cyanobium; species Cyanobium sp. BA5m-21. Next base: position 79,092 of record NZ_JAGQCO010000008.1, on the reverse strand, counting down.
AGCGGTCGCGCTTGAGCCAGTCATCGAGGACGTCGAACCATCCCCGTGCTGCTGGCGCGCGCCCTACAGCGATCGTCATGATGATGAAACGGTGCGGGAAACCCGCGGAGGCTGTGGGATTACCGGGCGATCGTAACAACGCTGAAGCGGATCGCGAGACCGGTTGAAACGGGCTGACATGGCTTCCTCTCGCTGGGCTTTCGCAGCTGATTTCTGACTGTCTTTTGCTTCACTTCTGAGCGCTTGGTCTTGATCAGCCCAGCTCCCCCGACGACCGGTCAGGATGGCGCCATTCCTTGCTCCAGGTCATGGCCTCCCCCCAGGCTCCTGCCCCCTTGCTTGAGCTGCCGGTGCTGGGCTCAAGGCGCCTTTCCAATGTGTTGGTTGCCTTGGTGGTGACCACTGGCGGGATCGGCTTCCTACTCACCAGTGTCTCCAGCTATCTCGGCACCGACCTGCTGCCGATCGGCCACCCCGCCGAGCTGGCTTGGCTGCCCCAGGGGTTGGTCATGGGGCTCTATGGGCTGGCCGCCATGGCGCTGTGTGCCTACCTCTGGGTTGTGATTGGCATCGACGTTGGCGCGGGTAGCAACCGCTTTGATCGGGATGCTGGTGTGGCAACTATTAGTCGCCGCGGCTTTCGCCAAGAGATCACGGTGGATATCCCCTTGCGGGAGATTCAGGCTGTGAAGGTAGAGGTGCGTGATGGCCTTAATCCTCGGCGTCGCCTGGCCCTCAAGGTGCAGGGCAGGCGGGATATGCCCTTGACCAGGGTTGGCGAGCCCATGCCCTTGGCCGATCTGGAGTTGTCTGGCGCCCAACTTGCCCGCTTTTTGGGCGTGCCGCTGGAGGGGGTTTGATGAATGCCAATCTGAAGACTGGCAATTTGATGACTGGCAACTGGTGGAGTCGCTGGCTCCTGGGTGGTTTGTTGTTGCTAGCGCCCCTATCTCTGGTCGCCTGTGCGGCTGATGGTGGCAGCAGCCCTGTGGGTTGCAGCACCGCCAGCACCCCCTGCCTCAGCGGTACGGCCACAGTCGCACTGCAGACCAGCAAGGGTGAGGTGCAGCTGCAGCTAGATGGTGCTGCCGCGCCGCTGACGGCGGGCAATTTCGTTGATCTAGTTCAGCGTGGCATCTACAACGGCACCGCTTTTCATCGAGTTGTGCGCGAGCCAGTTCCTTTTGTGGTGCAGGGCGGCGACCCCACCAGCGCTGATCCAAAGGTGCCAGCCAGCCAGCACGGCCTGGGCAGTTTTGTGGATCCAGCCACGGGAATACCCCGTCTGATTCCCTTGGAGATCAAGCGCAGCGACGAACCAGAGCCGCGCTATGGCGAGCCTGTGACGGCCCCAGGAGCTACCCGCCAACTGGCTTTGGCCCATCAACGCGGAGCTGTTGCCATGGCCCGTTCCGCCGATCCCAACTCCGCCAGCGCCCAGTTCTACGTAGCCCTGCAGGCCTTGCCTGAACTGGATGGCCGCTACGCCGTCTTCGGCAGGGTGAGTAAAGGCATGGAGGTGGTCGACCAGATCCGCCAGGGCGACAAGATCGTCAAAGCCACGCTGGTGTCGGGCGGGAAGTTGGTGAAGGGAAATCCCTAGGCGGGTACCCGCTTGCTGGATGCGGTGACCTTCAGGAAAGCCGTGTTGACGCCCGAAGCCCGCTCCAATGCCACCTTGCCGGTGCGGGCGATTTCAAGGATGCCGTAGCTCTCCATCACTTGTTCGAGGGCGACGAGCTTGCCCGGATCGCCCACCACCTCAAGCGTCAAGGCGTCATCGGCCACGTCGACCACATTGGCGCGGAACACCTGCACCAGATCCAGGATGGCGCTGCGGGTTTCGGCAGGAGCCGACACCTTCAGCAGCATCAGTTCCCGCTCCACGGCAGGTATGTGGGATAGATCAATCACCCCCAGCACGTTGACCAGCTTGTCGAGCTGCTTTGTCATCTGCTCGAGGGTGTGATCGTCGCCTGCGACCACCATGGTGAGCCTGGAGATGCCAGCCTTTTCAGCGGGACCCACCGCCAGGCTTTCAATGTTGAAGCCGCGGCGGGCGAATAGGCCGGAAATGCGGCTGAGGGCACCGGATTCGTCTTCCACCAACACCGAAAGGGTGTGTTTCATCTCCTGAGGGACCCGTGGCGCTGGCTGCATTCCAAGTTACCGCCCAGGCCCAGAAAGGGTCTCGGCGGCTGGCAATTGGTCAAGCCATTGAAGTAAGGCGGCATTAAAGGCGTCGGCATGTTCGTCATGGGGACAGTGACCACTGCCAGGCAGCACCGTGAGGGGAAGCTCGGGCCGCAGTCGCCGCACCTGCTGGGCCACCTGAACGGGCACCAGTCGGTCGCGCTGCCCCCAGATCAACAGCAGGGGACGCCCCAGCCTGCGCAGCAGGGCTGGGGCGGTTGCTCCGTAGGGACGGAGGGCCATGGCGATGCTCATCGCCCGCAGGGCCCGCACCGCTCCAGGCCGCCGGGCTGGCCTGGCAATCAGCCGGTGCAGGTCCCTGTCGCCGATCACTGCTTCGCTGTAGGCCGACTGAATGCCTAAATCCAGCAGGGGCGAGTGGGCAATCAGGGGCACCAGTAGCTCCAGGGGTAGCAGCCGGCAGAGCAGGGTCACGAGCCAGCGCTGCAGCCGGCGTTGCCAGGGCCGGCGGCGGGGTGGGCTGCCGCTGCCGGCCAGCAGCAAGGTTGGGTCGGGTAGGGGGGCTGCCACGACTGCTCGCACCAGCTGGGGAGAAAACACGGCACAGCTGAGGGCCACCAGGCCGCCGAGGGAATGGCCTACCAGCACGGCTGGCCCCTGCACCACCTGCTCGAGAAAGGCCTGCAGCTGCCTTGCCCAGAGGCGGTTGTCCAGTCGCAGGGACGGCTGGCTTGAGGCGCCGAAGCCGATTAAATCAATGCCATAAACCCGCCAGCCGGCTGCAGCCAGCACCGCAGCATTGCGGCGCCAGTGGCCGCTGCCGGCGGCGAAGCCATGCACAAGCAGCAGGGCCGGGGCATTTTCTTCCCCCAGCACCCGCCAGTGGCAGCGCTCGCCTCGCCAGAGCCAATCGGCGTGTATGCCCCACTCCGCCCCTGAGCTGCCGTCCGCCGCGGGTGGAGGTGCAGGCTGGACTGTTGCAGCCACGGTTGATCTCCTGAGCCAGCACACCGACGCTCACTATTGCGAAGGACGGGCTCGCCTGTTGCCCGGTGCCGGTTTTTTTAGGCCGGAGTCGCGTCCTTCTCGGGATCTGGGGGTGCTGCTCGCCCGCACGCTGGCGGCCCGTGGGCCCTTGCGGGTGCTCGATGCCATGGCCGGCTGCGGCATCCGGGCCTTGCGCTATGGCCTGGAGGCCGGAGCCGAGGCGGTGTGGGCTAACGATGCTGATCCGGATCGGCTGCCTTTGATGCGTGAAAACCTGGCATCTCTGGCGGGTTTGCGTTGCAGCGCCCTTACTGCCCAGCACCTGCTGGCGGATTGCCTGCAGCGCCAGGAGCGTTTCGAGCTCCTAGACCTGGATGGCTTTGGCTGCCCCACGGCCCTGCTGCCCCTAGCGCTGGAGGCGGTGTCCTTCGGCGGTGTGCTTTACCTAGCCAGCACCGATGGCCGCTCCCCCACCGGCCACGACCGCCCGGCTGCGATCCGGTTGCTGGGGGCGGCGGCCCGGGCCCATCCCGCTAGCTGGGAGCTGGCCCTGCGCCTGCAACTTGGCAGCGTGGCTCGAGCGGCCTGGGCCTTGGGCCGGGGCATCGAGCCCCTTTTTAGCTTCAGTGAAGGGCGCACCTTTCGCAGCGCGGTGCGCCTGCGCCGCCGCAGCGAGCCAGGGGAGGAGCATCACCTCGGCATGCTGGCCCACTGCCATGGCTGCGGCGATCAGCAGGTGCAGCCGTTGATTCGCATACGTCAGTGGCTCCCCTGCCATTGCCCTGCCGGCGAGATTGCGCCGCTGGCGATCAGCGGTCCTCTGTGGATCGGCCCGTTGCAGGAGCCTGAGCTGCTGGCTGAAATGCAGGCGTTCGCTGAGGTTGATCAAGGGGCAAACCTCAGTACGGAGGGGGCTCGCCTGCTTGCCCGTCTGCTTGCTGATAGGGGACTACCGGCCCGCTGCTGGCCGATGGCCGAGATCGCGCGCCGCCTTAAGGGAGGGGCGCCACCGCTGCTCAGCCTGGTGGCGGCCCTGCGGGAGGGGGGCTGGTCGGCCCAGGTCAGTGGGGTGATGCCGGGTCAGCTGCGCAGCGATGCAGCCTGGGGCGAGATCCTGCAGACCGCCGCTCAGTTGGTTGGAATGGCCACTGGCACTGCTAAATAGGATGGACTTCCTCTTACTTCGCCATGGCTGCTGAAATTTTCGGTACCGCAGCTTTGTTTTGGATACTCATTCCCGTTGGTCTTGCCGGCGGAGCCCTGCTGTTGAAGCTGGCCGACAACGACTAAGCCCCAAAGGCCAGTCAGAACCCCCTGCTCCCGGCTCGACCCGTCGGACACCTAGGCTCGGGCCCGCTTGAAGGTTGCTAATGCAGGTTTTGGTGGTTGGCGGAACGGGCACCCTGGGCCGGCAAGTTGCCCGCCGTGCCCTCGATGCAGGCCATCAGGTGCGATGCATGGTGCGCTCCCCCCGTAAGGCCGCTTTCCTGCAGGAATGGGGCTGCGAGCTCACCCGCGGCGACCTGCTCGAGCCGGAAAGCCTCGCCTATGCCCTGGAAGGTCAGGATGCAGTAATAGATGCGGCTACCGCCCGCGCCACGGATTCAGCCAGCGCCTACGACATCGACTGGAAAGGCAACCAGAATTTATTTGCCGCCTGCCAGGCCGCTTCGCTGAAGCGTCTGGTGTTTGTGTCCTTGCTAGATGCGCATCAGCACCGCGACGTGCCCTTGATGGACATCAAGGCCTGCGCCGAAGACTGGTTGATGGCCTCTGATCTTGATTACACAATCCTGCGCGGCGTTGCCTTCATGCAGGGGGTTATCAGTCAGTTTGCGATTCCCGTGCTGGAAAGTCAGACGGTTTGGGTGAGTGGCTCGCCCACCCCAATCGCCTACATGAACACCCAGGACATGGCCCGCTTTGCCGTAGCGGCTCTGGAGCGAGATCAAACCATTCGCCAAGCTTTTCCAGTGGTAGGTCCCCGGGCCTGGACCACCAGCGAAATCACCCAGTTGTGTGAGCGGTTCACGGGTAAGGAGGCCCGCACTTTCCGGGTGCCGCCTGCCTTGCTGGGCCTGATGCGCTCTGTGACCGGCTTCTTTGAGGCCAGCCTCAACGTGGCCGAGCGGCTGGCTTTTGAAGCGGTCACCGGAGGGGGCTCAGCTCTCGATGCACCAATGGAGGCCAGCTACGAGGCCTTCGGGCTAGATCCGGCTGAAACCACCGGCTTGGAGGGCTACCTCAAGGAGTACTACGACACGATCCTGCGCCGCTTGCGTGAGATGGAGACTGACCTCGATAAGGAAGCCAAGAAGAAGCTGCCCTTCTAGGCCTTGGCGCCTACGACCGCGGCCACAAGTTCGCCTGTACTATTATTTGGTTGCTTGGGAGAGTGAATGTCTGTTGCCCAGATCAAAAACTTGCAGCGCCGCTTGGCCAACCTTGAGGCGGAGGCCACCGAAGAACTCAATCGGGCCTGCGGCCACGAGCTATGGCAAACCCTGGGCTTCGATGCTTTCGATGGCCTCGATGATGCTGACCGGCGGGCCCGTGCGAACTACTACTACGGCCAGTTGCAGAGCGTGCGCGAGCTCAAGGACGTGCTCGGCTAAGCCGCCCTATCTGCCCCCAGCGCCCCGCCCTGATTTCCCTCCCCCGGCCCGGCCACCCCGACCAGGTGAGACCCGACCAGGCGAGATTTTTCCCATGGCCCGCGACGGCTTAAGCAGCCGCTCCAGGCGCTGACTTTCGGCTTCGTCCACCTCGCGCCATTGCCCCGGTGCCAGGCCATTGAGCTCGAGCGGGGCGGCGCCGTCCATCAGGTCGATGGCGACCCGCAGCAACCTCAGGGTGGGCAGATTTACGGCGGCCGTCATGCGACGCACCTGACGGTTGCGGCCTTCTTGCAGCTCTAGTTGCAGCCAGCTGGTGGGAATCGCGGCCCGCTGACGGATCGGTGGGGTGCGCTCGGGCAGGGATGGATCGCTGATCGCCTGGGCTCGAGCCGGCAGGGTGCGTTGCCCCTGAATCAAAAGGCCGCTGCGCAGCTGCTCCAAAGCCTCAGGGTGGGTAGCTGCCTCTCCTTCAACCTGCACCCAGTAGCGGCGCCAGTGGCCAAAGCGGGGCTCGGTGAGGCGCTGCTGCAGGCGGCCATTGCTGGTAAGCAGCAGCAATCCCTCGCTATCGGCATCGAGCCTGCCGGCGGCATAAACCTGCGGAATAGGGATGAACTCCGCCAAACAACCCCAGTCACAGCCGGCCTCTGGCGTGAACTGGCTTAAAACCCCGTAGGGCTTATGGAAAAGAAGGGTGGTCAGCGGCCTGGGTTCAGCTGGCTTGACGGGCTTTCCAGAGGTTCACCACACCAATGGAGATCAGCAGCAGCCCCAGATCCAACGAAAGCGGCGGCAAAACCATGGTGGAGCCAAAACGGCACAAGTGAGCCAGACCCTATCGCCTGTCGGGCGGCAATTAAGCTATTCGGAACGATTGAACCTCCAGACAGCGCCCCCGCATGATCGAGACCTCCGGTGTGATTGAAAAAGAACAGGGAAACGGGTTTTACCTGGTGACCCTGGAGCAGCCGGCTGGTCACCAATGTCTCTGCCGGGCGGCAGGCAAGCTGACCAAATTCAGGATCAAGCTGCTGGCGGGTGACAAGGTGCTGGTTGAGATCAGCCCCTACGACCTCACCCGCGGCCGCATCACCTATCGGGAGCGCAACGCGGCCGCCGGCCCCCGTCCCGGCGGCAACCGTCCTGGTGGGCCTAGGCGGCGTTAAGCGCACGCCTCAGACCGCAACGGCTAGCAGGGCTTCAATCGCGGCTTTGAATTCGCTGCGCTGTTTGACGCCCTTAAAGGACTGCTTGAGCTCCTTGTTGATGAACAGCTGCACCGTCGGGGTACCGGTAACACCGGCTTGGCTGGCAATTTCTTGCTCGGCCTCGATGTCGATCTCCACGCCTTGGGCAGCTCCGCCCAGCTCATCGAGCACGCGCTTGAGCTGGGGCTTAAGCACGTGGCAGGGACCGCAGGTCGGCGAGGTGTAGACGACCAGCAGGGGCTTGCTGCTGTCGTGATAGAGCTTGCGCAGGGCAAAACCTCCCTTCTGCCATAGGGCTTCGGCGTCGTAGTTGTCGGCGTCGCTGGTGGCAGTGCGCACCGGTTCGCCGACGGTGGCCGGTTCTATTGGTTCATGGCTCACCGTGACGGCCAGGTCGTGATGGGTGAGCCAGCGCTCAGCTGCCAGGGCAGCCTGGCAACCACTGCCTGCTGCGGTGATGCCCTGACGCCATTCCGCATCGGCCACGTCGCCAGCGGCGTAGACCCCGGCGGCGCTGGTTTCGGGCCGGCCAGACTGGGTGGCCAGGTAACCGTGGCTATCAACCTCCAGTTGGCCCTGCACCAGGCGGGTGTTGGGGGTGTGGCCAATGGCGTAGAAGAGGCCCTTAACCGGCAGCTCCTCGCTGGCGCCGCTGCTGGGATCCCTGAGGGTGATTGCTTCGAGCCAGTCGCCACCGCTGGCATCGGCCACTTGGCGGTTCCAATGCACGGTGATGGCGGGGTTGGCGAGCACCCGATCGGCCATGGCGCCACTGGCCCTCAGCTTTTCGCCGCGCACGATCAGGTGCACCTGGCTGCCGTATTTGGTCAGATAAACAGCCTCCTCACAGGCGGAATCGCCCCCACCCACCACGGCCAGTTCGGCTTGACGAAACTGGGGCGTGGCGCCGTCGCAGATCGCACAGGCGCTGATCCCCTGGCTCCAGAAGCGCTCCTCACTAGGCAGGCCTAGCCGGTTGGCACTGGCGCCGGTGGCCAGGATCACGGCCTGGGTTTCAATGGTTTGGCCTTCGGCAGTGATGCGGTAGGGCCGCTGGGATAGGTCGATCGCCGTGGCATCGGCCTCGATCAGACGGGTACCCCAGCGGACTGCCTGGGCCTTCATTTTGTCCATCAGCTCCGGCCCCATGATCCCGTCGGGAAAGCCGGGGAAGTTCTCAACGTGGGTGGTGGTCATCAGCTGACCGCCAGGGATGCCACCGTCCTGGAAGCCCGTGATCAGCACAGGGCTGAGATTGGCCCGGGCGGCGTAAATGGCGGCGGTGTAGCCAGCAGGCCCTGAACCCACGATCACCAGGTTTTCGACTGAAAGCCCCGAAACCGTCATTGCTTAAGCGGATTGACTATGAGTTGAGCCTAGGAGATCAGCGCGGCGGCGGGAAGGAACGCCAAGAGGGATCGGGCGCAAATAGTCTTTAGATTTGCTTTAGAATTGAGTGCAATTTGCTGCAGATTTGCATCTCAATTCGGCTCAGATTTCCAGTATGCCGTCGCTGGCGGGCCGGATGCCCTGCCCCAGGTCGTTTGGCACCATCAACACACTGGCAGCAAGGAGTTCCGGGTGCTCTTCCAGGCAGAGCAGCCATTCTCGGAATTCCTCCGTGACCGCAAAGCTTTCTTCGAAATGTTCGAGGGCGTCGAGGGTGGCTCGGCGGGCCAGAGCCCAGCTGACAGCAACGGTTAGGCGGCGATTCACTGCGGCATCCATGCTCCCCTCTCCCTTGGATATCACCACGCTGCCGGGCTACGGGCCCTGGGAAGGTATTGGTTGACACAACGTCGCATATTTGCACTTAAACCTTGTATCGCTAAAGCAGTTTTCAGGCCGTTCGCTGCAGAAAACTCGGTAGCTCCGGCCCCATGCTGATCACAGCACCGATCCTTGCTTCTACAGCTTGCAGGGGTAGGGAACCTCCCTGGCCACTGCCTACTGAGACAGGCTCTGTAGCCACTTGCTTCGGCTTGATCAGGTAGGGCTCGCTGAGGGACCAGCTGCGGGCGTAGCTCATCAGCAATGGGTCGGCTGGCGCGAACACATAGGACGGCTGCCGCGGCACGGTCTCCATGGCGGCGCGTTGGCCATCCATGCGCACAGCCCTGGTGATGGCTTGTACAAAGCGGCTGCGAGTTACCACCGTGGTGAGGTAGGCAACTACCCGCAGTCTTGGGGCGTCAAAGCCCTCGGCGCACATATCAATGCTTACTAGCCAGTCCGCCTCGCCGGCCTGGAAGGCGGCCAGGCGGGCGCTGGCCTCCGGGTCCTGGGAATGGACCAGGTGTACCCGGTCGCCCTCCTCCTCCAGCAGCCCGGTGATGCGCCTGGCGTGGGCGATGTCGCGGGCGATCACCAGCCCGCCCGCCTCGGGGTGGTCGGCCCGCACTCGCTCCAGCCGTTGACGGGCCTTGAGCAGTAGCCGCAGGGCGATGCTGCTGGCATCTCCGAGTTGAATGGCGCGGCGCAAGTTGCGGGCTCGCCAGCTCTCCCGCGCTTCAGCTGAAAGGGGCGAGGTTTCGGTGTCGGCGGAGGCCTGGGGCCTGCCGTGCTCGACCCAGCCGTCCTGGAAGCGAAATTCCAGGGGCCGCACATCGCCGGCCAAGATCAGCTGGCGGGGTTCCACGCTCAAATCGGGGGCGATGCGTTCGATCACCTGATCTCCCTCGCGCACTTTTACCCGTCGGGCGGCGCAAAAGGCCAGGTTGTCGGCGCGGAAAGGGGTGCCGGTGAGGCCGAGTCGCAGCTGGGCTGGAGCGGTGAGCTGGCTGAAGGCGAAACCCCAGGCCGCAGCCTCTGGTTCATCCGGATCCAGGCCCAGGTGGTGCACTTCATCGGCAATGGCCAGCCAGCTTCCCAGCGCTATGCGGCGTAGGGCTGCCTCGAGGGCAAGGCGGTGCCGGGCCGTGCACTGATAGCTGAGCAGCAGGCCATCCCAGTTTGAATTTGCTTCGAGGGCTGATAGCCCCTGCTCCGGGTCCCACTCCAGCAGGCGCAGGTTGAGGCGCTCCGCAGCTCCCAGCCACTGACGGGCGATTGAGCTCCGGTGGCAGAAGATCAAAAAGCGATCGAGCCTCCCCTCCCGCTGCAGGGTGATGAAGCTGAGCAGGGCTCCCAGGGTTTTACCCGCACCCGGTCCTGCATGGATCAGCACGTCATGGCCGCCAGGCTGGTGGTTGATCAGGCGGGCCCGCAGCAGCTGAATCAGGCGGCTCTGCCACTGCCTGGGTCGCACGGCGGTTGTTGTGGGCGGCGGGATGCCCAGGTCGAAGGAAGGAAATCCCATCACGCCATTGTGGCCAGAGGTGCCCTGGTGTCAGCAGGCCACCTGCAAATGGGTGATCTGGCCTATGGGCTTATGGCCCAGCGTGCCTAGTTTCAGTTCAACCCCCGGCTCCCCTGTTGTTTTCCCTATGGCGAACTCCTGCCCCGATCCGGATGCCTGGGCCTGGGCTCCCGCCTTGCAGCTTTGGCATCTAAACCGCTGCTGGGCTCTTGAATGCGACATCGATCCGATGATCCTGCGGGCGCGCCAGCTGCGTCACCAGGGCGCCCTGCCGCAGGCCAGCTGCGTTGAACAGGAGTTGCTTCCCCTGTTTTGAGCTCCACCTGGCTTGGATGGGCAACTGCGCACATTTGCCGCAGTTGTGTTGCTCAGGCGAGGGGAGACACCCCCTAATAGATCTATGGCCTCCGGGAACCCACTTGGCTGAAGTATTGATCCTGCGGGAACGCAACCCGGGAGAGTGTCGCGTTGCCGCAACTCCCGAAACCGTTCGCCGGCTGCTGGCCCGGGGGCTGACGCTGCAAGTTGAGCAAAGCGCTGGCTTGGCGGCCGGCTATGCCGACCATGAATTTGAAACGGCTGGAGCCCGTCTTGTTGCCCCAGGCCCCGAGTTAGGCGCTGGCGTCGATGCGGTGCTTTGCGTCAATCCACCCGCTGCCGAGGTGCTGGATCAGCTGCGGCCTGGCACCCTGCTGGCTGGTTTGCTCTCCCCCTATGGCGCCATCGCCCTAGTGGAACAGCTTCAGTCCCGGCGGGTGTCGGCCTTGGCCTTGGAGCTGCTGCCCCGGATCAGCAGGGCCCAGTCCATGGATGTGCTGTCGTCCCAGGCCAACATCGCCGGTTACAAGGCGGTGCTGCTGGCGTCTGCAGCCCTAGATCGCTACGTGCCGATGTTGATGACAGCGGCGGGCACAATTCAGCCGGCTCGGGCCCTGATACTCGGGGCAGGGGTGGCGGGGCTGCAGGCTTTGGCAACGGCCCGGCGTCTTGGCGCGGTGGTCTACGTGAGTGATGTGCGGCCTGCAGCTAAGGAGCAGGTTGAGTCTCTAGGTGGCAGGTTTATTTCCCCTCCCGAGCAGGAAGAGCGCCCAGCTGAAGCCGGTGGCTACGCCAAGGCGGCTAGCGAAGCCTTTCTGGCTGCCCAGCGCCAGCAGTTGGCCGATCAGCTGGCCCTGGCCGACATGGTGATCTGCACCGCCCAGGTGCCGGGCCGGCGAGCACCCATGCTGATTTCCGATGAGATGCTGGCGGGTATGCGCCCCGGCTCAGTGGTGGTGGATTTGGCCGTGGCCCAGGGCGGCAACTGCGCCGGCACGGTCTGCGGCCAAACCGTGGAGCGCCACGGCGTGCGCCTGATTGGTGGCGATGGCCTGCCCAGCTCCGTTGCTAACCACGCCAGCGCCCTTTACGCCCGCAACCTGGCGGCCCTGGTGGAGCACGTGCTGGGTGAAGACGGCTTCCAGCTCGACCAGGAGGACCCGATCGTGGCCGGCTGCCTGTTCACTCACGATGGCGCCTGCCGTTTCCCTGACCTCGTTTCCGGAGCTAACTGATGAGTGCCTTGACCCAAGCCCTCTGGGTGCTCTTGCTGGGCAGCCTTTTGGGACTCGAACTGATCGGCAAGGTGCCTCCCACCCTGCACACCCCGCTGATGAGTGGTGCCAATGCGATCAGCGGCATCACCGTGCTGGCTTCGCTCACCCTGATCGCCCAGGCCAATGACCAGCTGCCCCTGCTGGTGCTCGGCTCGCTTTCCCTGGGCTTTGCCCTGTTCAACGTCGTTGGCGGCTTCCTGGTCACCGACCGCATGCTGGCCATGTTTTCGCGCAAATCACCCCGCACCGGAGGGACCCGCTGATGGCTGGACTTGATCTTTTGCCCGCCCTGATCGATCTGGGTGCCGTGCTGTTGCTGGCCCTCGGTATCAAGGGCCTCTCCAAGGTGAGCACCGCTCGCTCCGCCAATGGTTTGGCGGCTCTGGCCATGGGCCTGGCCGTGCTTGGCTTGCTGATTCAGCAACCCCTCTCCCCCCAAGCCTGGCTTTGGGTAGCGATCGGCACTGGCCTTGGCGGTGTGCTCGGCCTGATTACGGCCCAGCGGGTGCCGATGACTGCCATGCCCGAAACCGTGGCGCTGTTTAACGGCTGCGGCGGTATGGCGTCGTTGCTGGTGGCTCTTGGGGTGGCGCTGTTTAGCCCGGGGGAGGGCTCCTCCGGCCTGGTGGAGCAGATCTCGATCGTAATTTCGGTGTTCGTTGGTGCGATCACCTTCAGTGGCTCGATCGTGGCGATGGGCAAGTTGCAGGGCTGGATTGATACCCCCAGCTGGACCCAGAGCACCATGCGCCACGCAGTGAATATTTCACTGGCGGTGGCCTGCCTGGCAGGTGCGATTGCCCTCCCTGGCGATATGGCGGGAGCCCCTCTTTGGGTGCTGGTGGTGGCTTCTTCCTTACTGGGTATCGGCGTCACCCTGCCGATCGGCGGTGCCGACATGCCTGTCGTGATCTCGTTGCTCAACTCCTATTCCGGAGTAGCCGCAGCTGCAGCAGGTTTCGTCGTTGGCAGCCAACTCCTAATCGTGGCTGGCGCCATGGTGGGTGCTGCGGGCCTGATCCTCACCCAGGTGATGTGCACCGCCATGAACCGCTCCCTGGTGAGCGTCTTGTTTGGAGGCGCCCTTGGTGGGGCGGCACCGGTGGGCGGTGGCGGCGAAGAGGCCGGCTACACCCGCATCACCAGCTGCAGCGCTGAGGAATGCGCTCTTGCCCTGGAGGCTGCTGAGCGAGTGGTGTTTGTGCCCGGCTATGGCCTGGCGGTGGCCCAAGCCCAGCACGCCCTGCGCGAACTTTCCAAGTTGCTGGAAAACCACGGCGTGGAGGTGACCTATGCGATCCACCCGGTGGCTGGGCGTATGCCTGGTCACATGAATGTGCTGCTGGCAGAGGCCGATGTGCCCTACGAGCAACTGCTGGAGATGGACACGGTCAACCCTGAATTCCCCCGCACCGATGTGGTGATTGTGCTGGGCGCCAACGACGTTGTTAACCCAGACGCCAAGACCGATTCCACCAGCCCTCTGTATGGCATGCCCGTGCTCGAGGTGGACCAAGCCCGCCAGGTGTTTGTTGTTAAGCGCAGTCTTGGAGCTGGCTACGCTGGCATTAAAAACGCCCTCTTTGAGCTGCCCCAGACCGCCATGGTGTTTGGTGATGCCAAGGCCGTGCTCAACGGCCTGCTCACCGAGCTGCGCAGCATGGGGGTGGGTAAGAAGGTGGCCGCCTGAAGCAGCCCGCCTCGACACCCCCTGTCTTTAAGCAACGCTGGCCCTGGATCGGCCCCGATCTCCAGACCCTGCGAGACACCCTCAGGCCGCCAAAGCTGCCCCTAGATCGCGGTGAACCGCTCCCCATTGCGGTGGGCGGTGATGCCTCCCTGCTGGCGCTAGTTGATTCGCCAGTTGCTGGGGCACCAAGGGCACTTGTGCTTTTACTGCACGGTTTGGGTGGATCGAGCGAACGGGAGGGGTTGCGGCGCATGGGCCTCAGCCTTCAAGCCGCCGGCTTCGCGGTGTGGCGCCTGAATTTGCGGGGTGCCGGACCGGGCCGGCCCCTGGCTCCGGGCACCTATGCAGCCCGTTGCGATAGCGACCTGCTGCCCGTACTGAAGTTGGCCCAGCAGCGGGCCGGTGGCCTGCCTCTTTTTGGTGTGGGGATTTCGTTGGGCGGCACGATGCTGCTCAATGCCTGCCTGGCTAGTCCGGGGGTGCTGGATGGTGTGGTGTGCACCAGCAGCCCGCTTGATCTGGCCCTTTGCTCGCAGCAGATCGAGCTGCCCCGCAACCGGGTGTATCAGCGCTGGCTGCTGCGCCGGCTCTGCGCCCAGACCCTGGCCGATCCATTTGGGGTGAGCGACGCTGAGCGTCAGGCCCTGCAGGGGCCAGAGCGGCCCCGCTCGATTCGCAGCTTCGATGCTGCTATCACTGCCCCTCGCTGGGGCTACGCCTCCGTTGACGATTACTACCGGGAGGCTTCGCCCCTGCCGTGTCTGCTTTCAGCATCGGTCGATTTGCCGCCGAGCCTGCTGCTGCACTCCCTCGACGACCCTTGGGTGCCGGCCAGTGGCGCCCAGTTCTTGGCCCAGCAGCACCTTCCTGGCCTTGATGTGGTGCTCACGGCCCATGGCGGCCATAACGGCTTCCATGGGGTGGGTGATGAGCCACTCAGCTGCTGGGGTGATCAGCTGGTGGCGAGCTGGCTTAGGCGGCAGCTTTGAGGCTCATGCGCTTGATGATCCACTGCTCAATCGGCTTGCCCCCGATCACGTGCTCCCGCAGGATTGGCTCGATGCGCTCGGGGCTGACGCCGCCATAAACGGTGCCTTCGGGCCAGATCAGCAGGATGGGGCCCTCGGCGCAAATGCGCAGGCAGTCGGCCTTGGTGCGCAGCACGATCCCCTCGGGCCGGGCCGGATCCTCGAGGCCCAGCTCGCGCACTAGGCGCTTGAGGGCCTCCCAGCTGGCGACGCCTACGGCGGGATCGGGGCAGCAGAGCGCCTTGCTGGGAGTGGCGCAGAGCAGCAGGTGATGCGAGATCACGCCGGCAACGCAGCTGGTGCCTTGGCCTGGAGCCGGGCTGCAGCCTCATGCACCGCTTGACGGGCCCAAGCGTCTACGGCCAGCACGTCGTCTAGGGAGGGATTGGCCATGAGATCGACTTGGTGGCGATCACACACCCCGTCGATCAATGTCGGGATATCGAGGAAGTGGACCCTCTCCTCGAGGAAGAGGGCCACGGCCTGTTCGTTGGCGGCGTTCATTACCGCCGGCATCGTGCCGCCGGCGCGGCCTGCCGCGTAGGCCAGCTGCATGCAGGGGTATTTGGCCGGGTCGGGGGCGCGGAAGCTGAGCTGGCCCACCTCGGTGAGATCGAGCCGGCGCCAGGGGGTGCTCAGGCGCTCGGGCCAGCTGAGGCAATAAAGAATGGGCAGCTTCATATCCGGCCAGCCGAGCTGGGCCAGCACCGAGGAATCGGCCAGCTCCACCATCGAATGGATGATCGATTGGGGGTGGATGACGATCTCGATGTGGTCGTAGTCGAGGCCGAACAGGTAGTGGGCCTCGATCACCTCCAGGCCCTTGTTCATTAAGGAGGCCGAATCCACGGTGATTTTGCGGCCCATGCTCCAGTTGGGGTGGCTGGTGGCATCGGCCACGGTGGCCTTGTGGAGGTCTGCCGGAGCCCAGTCGCGGAAGGCGCCGCCGGAGGCCGTGAGCTGAATGCGGCGCAGGCCCGGGGTGGGGCTGCCGGTGGAGAGCCGCGCCGTCTCGGCGTAGGGGGTGCCTTGCAGGCACTGGAAGATCGCCGAGTGCTCGGAATCAGCCGGCAGTAGGCGTGAGCCGCTTTTCTCCAGCTCCGGCAGCACCACGGGTCCGGCGGCAATCAGGGTTTCCTTATTGGCCAGTGCCAGATCCTTGCCGGCGCGTATGGCGGCCAGGGTGGGCAGCAGGCCAGCGCAGCCCACGATCCCCGTAACCACCAGGTCGGCCGTGGACCAGGCGGCGGCGGCGCAGAGGCCCTCAGAGCCCCCCAGCAGCTCCGGCATCCGGGCGGGCCTGGCGGCGGGTTCCAGGGCCTGCAGCCGCTCGCCCAGCTCCCTGACGCGCTCGGCATTGGCCAGGGCCACCACTTCGGGCGCATGGCGCTGGATCTGACTCACCAATAGATCCAGGTTGTTGCCGGCCGTGAGGGCCACCACCCGGAAGCGGTCCGGGAATTCCTCGGCCAGTTCAAGGGTTTGGGTGCCGATCGAGCCGGTGGAGCCGAGCACGGAGAGGGCTTTCACGGCGGCAACTCAAGTGGTATCAAGTCTCCCATTGACCCTGCAGGATGCCCCGCAGTGATCCCGGCTGTTGTGTGCTTTATGCCGATCCCTGGCTGCTGGCCCTGCTGAAGCCCTCGGGCCTGCTTAGCCAGCCGGGGCTTGGGCCCGAGCTGGCCGATTCCCTAATCAGTAGGGCCCAGGAGCGGTGGCCGGAGGTAAGGCTGGTGCACCGACTCGATCGAGATACCTCGGGGCTGATCCTGCTGGCCAGAGACGCCACCACCCATAGGGCCCTAAGTGCCGCTTTCGCCGAACGGCGCGTGCGCAAGACCTACCTGGCCGTGGTCCAGGGGCTGCCTGCGGATCGGGGCGGGGTAATCAACCAGCCGCTAGCCCGAATCGCCACTCGGCCGCCCCGCTATGGGGTGGTGCCGCTAGAGCAGGGGGGCAAGCCGGCCCTCACCCGCTGGCGAGTGCTGAGGCGCTTCGAGGGCTCGAGTTTGCTGTTGCTGCAACCCCGCACCGGCCGCTCTCATCAGTTGCGGGTGCACCTGGCGGACCTTGGCCATCCGGTGCTGGGCGATCCGATCTACGGCGACCCCCTCTACGGAGACCCCGTACCAGCGCCACGGCTGCAGCTTCATGCCGCCGGTCTGCAGCTGCTGCATCCGGCCACGGGCAAGCCGCTGCATCTGCGCAGCCGTTGCTTTGACGATGGGCTGGTGGGGGTGGATCCCCTTAACTGATCCCAGTTGAACTTTTCCCATGGCGGCACTGCCCGTGTGGCTGCAGCGCTGGAACTTCATCGACCGGGCCAAGCTCGAGCGCCAGCTCTGGGATGCCTTCGAGCGGCAAGAGGACCTGCAGGCCCTGGTGGATGGCTGTGAGCCGGGCTTTCAAAAAGAGGTGTGGACTACCACCCTGGAGCGGATTCGCAAGATCGAGCGGATGATGCAGGGCCGCCAGGCACCCGAGCCGAGCGAGGACTGAGTAGGGGCTTGCCCTGCAGAGAGATACTCAGCCCCGCAGCCATTCAGTGATGCCGCCAGGCCTGTCGATCAGCTCGATGCCCTGGGCCCTCAGGCCATCGCGGATGCTGTCGGCAGCAGGGAAATCCTTGGCGGCCTTAGCGGCCTGACGCTGATCGATTTGGGCCTGGATCTCGGCGTCGCTGGGGCCGGGGCTGGTGCTGCTGGTTATGGCCTCGGTTTCGCTCTCGAGGCCAAGCACTCCGGCCAGTTCCAGCAGCAGCTGGCCTTGCTCCACCAGCTCTGGCGCCCGGGCCTCAGCGGCGGCGCTGCTGTCACCGCGCTCCAGCCGATTGGCGAGGGCTCGCAGGGGCTTGGCCAGCTCAAACAGCACCGCCAGGGCGGCGGAGGTGTTGAGGTCGTCGTCCATGGCGGCGGCGAAGCGCGCACGGGCGGCGGCGAACTCTGGGGTGGCGCCTGGGTCGGGGCTTGAGGTAGCGGCGGCGAGGACCAGGGCCGCATTAAGGCCCTTCCAGCCGGTGGCGGCGGCCTCAAGGGCGTCGGCGCTGAAGTCGAGCGGCTTGCGGTAGTGGGCCTGGAGGGTGAACAGGCGCAATGTCATCGGCGTGATGCCGGAATCGAGCAGGGCGCGGATGGTGGTGAAGTTGCCCAGGGATTTGGACATCTTCTGGCCGCCCACATTGACCATGCCGTTGTGCAGCCAATAGCGGGCCAGCTCCTGGCCGCTGGCCGCCTCCGACTGGGCAATTTCGTTTTCGTGGTGGGGAAAGATCAGGTCGGCGCCACCGAGGTGGATGTCGATCGTGTCGCCGAGCTCCTCGCGCACCATCGCTGAGCACTCGATATGCCAGCCGGGCCGGCCTGGACCCCAGGGCGACTCCCAGCTGGGTTCGCCGGGTTTGGTCCCCTTCCAGAGGGCAAAGTCGAAGGGGTGTTGCTTGCGGGCCTCCTCTGCAGTGGCCACTCGGCCGGCGGCGTTGTCCTGCTGCTCGGCTAGGTCGCGGCCGGAGAGCTTGCCGTAGCCGGCATGCTTCATCACGGCGAAATAGACATCACCATCGGCGCTGTAGGCGGCCCCCTTGGCTTCCAGTTCGGTGATCAGGCTGCGAATGGCGTCCAGGCTTTGGGTGGCCCGCGGCATACGGTCGGGCGGCAAGATATTTAGCCGGGCCATGTCGGTCACGAAGGCCTCGATGTTGCGCTCACTCACCGCCTGCATCGAGCTGCCCTCCTCAGCTGCGCGACCCAGGATCTTGTCGTCGATGTCGGTGTAGTTCTGCACAAACGTCACCCGGTAGCCGTTCCAGAGCAGATAGCGCCGCAGCACGTCCCAGGCGATGTAGCTGCGGGCATGGCCCAGGTGGCAAAGGTCGTAGACCGTTACGCCGCAGCAGTAGATACTCACCTGGCCCGGCTCGAGCGGCTGGAATTCCTCGATGCGGCGCGTGAGGGTGTTGGTGAGGCGCAGGGTCATTGAGCTGCTGGTTACTTGGCTTCCATCCAGTTAGGACCCACGCCCGTCTCCACCACCAGGGGCACCGACAGGGCCACGGCCCGCTCCATGGTTTCACGGGTCAAGGTGAGCACCGCTTCGAGGGCCTCGGGAGCCGCTTCGAGCACCAGTTCGTCGTGCACCTGCAGCAAAAGTCTTGCGGGTAGCTGGCCATGGTGCAGCTCCCGGTGCAGCTGCACCATGGCCAGCTTGATGATGTCGGCGCTGGATCCCTGGATCGGTGCGTTGGCAGCAGCCCGCAACTGTTGGGCCTCCATGCCACCGCGGCGGGCCACCTCCAGGTCGATCTCGAGGGGATCCTTTCCCCGCAGGCGGCCCAGGCCATTGGGGTCGAAGTGGAAGGGGCGGCGGCGGCCCAGGATCGTTTCCACGTAGCCCCGGCTCAGGGCCAGCCGCTCTTGCAGCTCAAGGAAGGCGAACACCTTCGGGTAGCGCTGCTTGTACTTACCCAGAAACTCTTTGGCGTCGGCCTGGCTCACGCCCGTTTCCCGGGCGAAGCGCTGGGCGCCCATGCCGTAGATCACGCCGAAGTTGATCGTCTTGCCCAGGCGGCGTTCATCCGGCGTCACGGTGTCCTTCTCCAGCAGCAGCCTGGCGGTGAGGGCGTGCACGTCGTCGCCGGTGCGGTAGGCCTCCACCAGCACCGCTTCGCCAGAAAGGTGGGCCAGGATGCGTAGCTCGATCTGGGAGTAGTCGGCGCTGATTAGGCTCCAGCCCGCTTCCGGCAGGAAGGCCTTGCGGATTCGCCGCGAAAACTCGGTGCGGATCGGGATGTTCTGCAGGTTGGGGTTGCTGCTGCTCAGGCGCCCGGTGGCGGTGACGGCCTGGTTGAAATCGGTGTGCACCCGCCCGGTTTCCGGCTCCATCAGCGCTGGCAGCGCATCCACGTAGGTGCTCTTGAGCTTGCTGAGGGTGCGGTGCTCCAGCACCAGGGGCACCACTGGGTGATCGGTTTCGAGCTTCTCGAGCACGGTGGCATCGGTGCTCCAACCGGTTTTGGTTTTGCGCGATTTCTTGCGATCCAGCCCAAGGGTGTCGAACAACAGCTCGCCCAGTTGTTTGGGGGAGGCGAGGTTGAAGTCCACCCCGGCGGCGGCCTTGGCCTCGCCTTCGAGGCGATCCAGGGTGATTTTGAGCTCGGCGCTGAGCTCGCCCAGGTAGGCGGTGTCGATGCGGATGCCGGTGGCCTCCATCAGGGCCAGCACCGGCTCGAGGGGCAGCTCCAGTTGGTCGAGCAGCTGGGGCAGGGCAGCGCCCATGGCGGTGAGCTCGCGGCGCAGCAGCTGGGCCAGGCGCCAGGTGAGGTGCACATCCATGCCGCAGTAGAGGGCGGCTGCGTCGATCGCCACGGCGGCGAAATTGGCGCCCTTGGGCACTAGCTCGCTGTAGCTGGTGGGGCTGAAGCCGAAGTTGCGCTCGGCCAGGGCATCGAGGCCGTGCTTCTCGCCGGCATCGCGCAGGTAATCGGCCAGCATCGTGTCCATCACCACCCCCTCCAGGGGCAGGCCGTGGCGCAGCAGGATCAGCCGGTCGTATTTGGCGTTTTGCAGGGCCTTGGGGTGGGAGGCGCTGGCCAGCCAGGGGGCTAGGGCGGTGAGCACCGCAGCGAGGGGCAGTTGCTGAATCTGTTGAGGAGCTTGTACAGATGTACAACCTCCCGGAGCGCTTTCTGTTGAGGTTCCAGAAGGGATCTTCAGAAGCTCCTGGATGTCTCCGCTGGCTTGGCTCTGCTGCGCTGGTAGCTGCTCGGGAAGATGGTGGCCGATCGGGATGTAGGCCAGTTCCCCCGGGCCATCTCCCCAGGCCACGCCCACCCCCACCAACTCAGCCTGGAAGGGGTTGAGGCTGGTGGTTTCGGTGTCTAGGGCCACGGGGCGGCCCGGATCTGTGCAGCCGTTGAGGCGCTGCACCAAGGCGGCCAGGCCCTCGGCGCTGGTAATCAGTTGGGGCTCGAGGGCAGGCAGGGCTGGGGCTTCTTCAGGGGGTTTCGCCTCTGGGCTGCCGCTAGTGGCGGTTTGGGCGGTGGCTGGGCTGGGCGTGCCGCTGCCAGGGCTGGATCCCTCGCTGGGCTGCGGCGGCACGGCCGAGAACAGCTGGGCGAAGTTGGGCACCTGTTTCACCAGGCTGTACAGCTCCAGCTCCTCCAGGCTGCCGGCCAAGGCGTCGGCCTTCACTGCCCCCAGCTCCAGCCGGGGCTCGCTGGGCAGGGGGATGTCGATCAGGATTTCGGCCAGCATCCGCGAGCGGTAGGCGTTGTCTTTGTCGGCGCGCAGCTTGTCCACCAGGGCTCCCTTAAGCACTCCCTTGGGGTCTTTGGCCTTGGGGCCCGCCTGTTCGAGCGCCTCCAGCGCCGCGTAGATGCCGTCCACATGTTCAAACTCTTTGAGGAGGCTGATGGCAGTCTTGGGGCCCACTCCCTTGACGCCCGGGATGTTGTCGGAGCTGTCGCCCGTGAGCGCCTTGAGGTCGACCACCTCTTCGGGGGTGACGCCGAGCTTGGCGATCACGCCCTCGCGGCGGATCTCGCTGGGGCCGCTGTTTTTGGCGTAGGGGCCGCCACCCATGTAGAGCACGGCGATGTCGCGCTCGTCGTCGACCAGTTGGAACAGGTCGCGGTCGCCCGAGAGGATCCGCACCCGCCAGCCGGCGTTGGCGGCCCTGTTGGCTAGGGTGCCGAGCACGTCGTCGGCCTCGAAGCCCGGTGCCATCGCGAGTGGAATGTCGAGGCTCTCGGCCAGGATCTGCTGCAGGTTGGCCAGATCGGCGAAGAAGTGCTCCGGCGCCACATCCCGGTGGGCCTTATAGGCCGCATCGGCCTCGTGGCGGAAGGTGGGTTCGGCCGTGTCGAAGGCCACCACCAGGCCATTGGGCTTGAGGCCTTTGCAGTTGTCGAGCAGGGCCTTTAAGAAGCCGTAGGTGACGCTGGTGGGCACCCCCGCCTTGGTGCTCAGCCCCCCTTCGCCCCCCTTGGCGAAGGCGTAAAAGCTGCGGAAGGCCAGGGAGTGGCCGTCGATCAGCAGCAGCAGGGGCTTGGTGCCAGGGGCCACGGTGCTGCCAGGGGTGATGGGTCGGGTCAGCCTGCCAGAGCTCAGGCTTGCAGTTGGGCCATGGTGATACGCACCACGGCCTCCGCGGTGCCCAGGGCGGTGGTGCTGTCGTTGGCATCGAAGAGATCAGCCGGTGCCTCATCGCCTTGGGGGTAGCGGCTGGCGCTGTTCATGCGCGTGAGCGCCTTGAGATGCAGCTCAGCCAGGGCAGGTAGATCCAGGCCCTGCTGTTGCAGCAGCTCCACCAGTTTTTCGAGGGAGTGGCTGTAGGGCGGGGTGATCCCGGCTGCCAGCACCAGGGCCTTGAGCGCCTTTTCGGCGGCCTGACCCGCCAGGTAGCAGGCCTGGGCATGGAACCCCTGGCCGGCCGTGAAGCGCGCTGCCTCCAGATCGTTTTGGGCCTGGCGGATCCAGGCCTCAACCCTGGGAGTCACGGCTGATCCAGGCGCAGGGCGTCGCGGCCGATGGCCCGCCAGTAGGGATCGTCACCCTGCTTCAGTTGCTGCCAGCGCTCCTGGGTCAGCGCAAGCACGTCGTCTCCCAGACGGGCGCCAAGCAGGGCATCGGCCAGGGCATCCGCCTCCGGCTGGCTGGGGGCGATGGCCAGCAGGTCTACGTCGGAATAGGCGTCCCAGTCACCGCGCGCCAGCGAGCCGAACAGCCAAATCTCAGCGTTTGTCCAGGCGGCAGCTGTGGTGGCTGCTCCCTGGCGTAGGGCGGAGAGCCGCTCCTGGCGGCGTGCGGTGCGAATAGCGGCCAGGCTTGCCATGGACCCAGATTAGGAGCTTTGACGGATCCGGTCTTGGCGACCACGCTGGCAGCCGCCTTCAGCCCCTGCGGCCAGTACCGCTGGTGGCTGGAGCGGCTGTGGCAGCCGGCGGCGCCAAGGCTGCTCTTCATCGGCCTCAATCCGTCGCGGGCCGATGGGCAGCGCGACGATCCCACCCTGCGGCGGTTGGTGGGTTTTGCCCAGCGCTGGGGCTACGGCAGCCTCGAGGTGCTCAACCTGTTTGCGCGCATCAGCCCATCGCCGGCGGTGCTGCGCCGCGTAGCTGATCCGGTGGGGGCAGAGGCTGATTCCTGGATCCAGCGGCGCCTGGCAGCCCAGCCTGAAGCCACCCTCTGGCTGGGCTGGGGCAACCAGGGCACCTGGCGGGGGCGCGATCAGGAGGTGCTGGCCTTGGTGCAGGGGCGTGGTCTCTGGGCCCTGGGTCTCACCGCCGCCGGCCAGCCCCGCCATCCCCTCTATTTGGCCAGCGATGTTGCGCTGCAACCCCTCACCTGGCACAACCAACAGACCCTGGGGCATCCTGTGGGCACCTCCGTTTCGCTGCCTGGCGCGCACCCATGTCCCGCATCCCCCGCCGCTACGCCGTGCATCTGCATATGAGCGGCGGCCAGACCGAAACCGTCCATTTCCCCACCCTGGAGGCGTTTCAGCAGTGGTATGGAGGGGTGCTCACCGCCTCCGCCCCAGACGCCTTCGTGAATGTGCCGATCGGCGACCTGGAGGGCGAGTATCTGGTGGTGCGACCCAACGGCGTGATTGGTATCCATGTGGAGCCCAAGTTCAACGCCCTCGATGAATGACGCCTGAGCGGCTGGGTCTGCTCTGGGGGGTCACGGTTTTTGCCGGGGCCACAGCTCAGGCCCTGGCCTGGCTCACCGGCTTGCCTGGCGTGGTGCTGCTGCTCAGCGCCGGCCTGGTGATCGGCCGCTCCGGCTTTGGCCTTGTAGAACCCCTCGACCTGGGTGCGGGTCTGGGCACGGTGGTGGGCCTGCTGGTGAGCCTGGTGCTGTTTGACGGTGGCATCAACCTGCGCCTGCCCGGTGATGCCACCAAGCAGGCAGTGCTGCGCATCGTGCTGGCTACTGGCCCCACCGTGGTAACCCCGCTGGTGCGGCAGATCCGCCTGGCGCCGCCCCTGGGCGAGGTGTTGGAGGGGGAGGGCCTGATCCTGGAGCCGATTGGTGCCGTGCTGGCGCTACTGCTTTTGGAGCTGGCCCTCGGCGACCTCCATGGCTGGCGGGAGCTGGCCCTGGGGCTGTTGCAACGGCTTGGCGGCGGTGTGGTGATCGGCGCGCTCTGCGGCTGGCTGCTGGCCGAAGCCCTGCGCCGCATCCCCGCCCAGCCGGCCGGGGCCCTGCGGCTCCAGCTCACCTTGGGCACTTTGTTTCTGATGTTTAGTGGCTGTGAGTTGCTGCTGCCCGAATCGGGGCTGCCAACGGCCGTGGCTGCTGGTGTGGTGGTGGGTCGCCGGCCCGATATCGATGCCGCCGAGCTCGATGAGTTGATTCGTCAGTTGGCCCAGCTGGCGATCACGATGCTTTTTCCCCTCCTGGCTGCAGATGTGAGCTGGGCCGAACTCAGCCCCTTGGGCTGGGGAGGGGTGGCCTGTGTGCTGAGTTTGATGCTGCTGGTGCGCCCCGTGGCCATCGGCCTGGCCACCTGGGGCCTCGATTTCAGCCTGCCCCAGCGGGCCCTGATGAGCTGGCTGGCGCCCCGCGGCATTGTTACCGCGGCGGTGGCCGGCCGTCTGCAGGGGTTGGTGTTTTTGACGATCCTGCTCACCGTGGGGCTGCAGGGCCTAAGCGCCGGCCCCCTGGCCCGCTGGCTTGGCCTCTCAGAGGCAGCGGGCGATGCGGGGGCGGTCGTCGCCGCATCGGTGCAGCAGCAGCCAGGTGGCAAGTAGGTCTGGGCCCTGGAGGCTGCCGAGTAGCGCTGCCCGCAGGCTCTTCATGATCACGCCCTTCTTGACGCCAGCGGCAGTTGCGGCCTCGCCAAGCAGCGCCTGGGCCTGATCGGGCTCCAGGGCACCAGGCGGCAACTGCTCCAGTAGGGCTGCCAGAGCTGGGCGGGCACCCTCGAGTTCGAGCTGGGCGCTGGCAGCTTCGTTGAGGGCTGGGGTTGCAAAGAACGGCCGGGCCATGTCGACACCGTCGGCCAGCAGGGTGAGGGAGGGGCCGAGCAGCTCACATAGCTGTAGCTGCCAGGCGGGATCTGCGCTGATGCCGCTGGAATCAGCCGGCCAGCCCGCGGCGGCCCAGAGGGGCAGCAGCTGCTGCCGCAGGGCCTCGGGGCCCAGCTCGTGCAGCACCTGGCCGCTTAGCCAGTTGAGCTTGTCCCAGTCGAAGCGAGCGCCGGCGCGGTTGACCCGCTCGAAGGAAAACGCTGCCGCGGCCTCAGCCAGGCTGAAGCGCTCGCCCATCCCCTCCGGCGGCGACCAGCCCAGCAAGGTCATGTAGTTGGCCAGGGCTTCAGCCGTGTAGCCCATCTGCTGAAAGTCGCTCACCGAGGTGACGCCGTCGCGCTTGGAGAGCTTCTTGCCCTCCTGGTTGAGGATCAGGGGTGTGTGGGCAAACACCGGGGGCTCGGCGCCAAGGGCTTGATAAAGCAGCAGCTGTTTGGCGGTGTTGGCAATGTGGTCTTCGCCGCGGATCACATGGCTGATGGCCATGGCGGCATCGTCCACCACCACCACGAGGTTGTAGAGGGGGTCGCCGATTTGGTCGGCGGCGGCGCGGCGGGCTATCACCATGTCGCCACCTAAATCGGCGCCGGCCCAGCGCATTTCGCCCCGCACCAGGTCACTCCAGGTGATCGTGGCGTCGTCGTCGATGCGGAAGCGGATGGTGGCTTGGCGCCCCTCGGCGATGAAGGCCTGTTGCTGCTCGGCGGTTAGGTCGCGATGGCGGTTGTCGTAGCGGGGGGCCTGCTTGCTGGCCGCCTGCTGCTCCCGCATGGCGGTGAGTTCCGCCTCGCTGGCGTAGCAGCGGTAGGCGTGGCCGGATGCAAGCAGTTGCTCGATGGCGGCCCGGTGCTCGCTGATGCGAGCGCTCTGAATTATGGGTTCGCCATCCCATTGCAGCCCCAGCCACTGCAGCCCTTCGAGGATGTTGGTGGTGTATTCGGGCTTGCTGCGCTCTTTATCGGTGTCTTCAATGCGCAGCAAAAACTGACCGCCCAGGCGGCGGGCATAAAGCCAGTTGAATACTGCTGTGCGGGCGGTGCCTATGTGCAGCGTGCCCGTTGGGCTCGGGGCGAGGCGAACACGCACTTGGCGATCTGAAGAAGGTTGCCCTGCTACGGACTGCGCAGCATCCACAGGGGCAACTCCAAATTGAAATGGAACGGGACTGACGGGATTCGAACCCGCAACTTCCGCCGTGACAGGGCGGTGCTCTAACCGGTTGAACTACAGTCCCAGGCAGCTTTTTAGGCTAACTGTGTCGCGGAGGCGACTTTGAAAGTATCCGTGATGGCCGGTCCGCTCGTCAACCAATTGGTTTAGGGCAGACCGGCATTGCGGATAGGCATTTAAAGCCGCATGAATCTCAGGGCCTAAACCCTGCTGGCTCAATCAAACGAACCTGATTGCCTCGGGCTGTGAATTCACGACCTTGGTCGCTCTGCACAACCACCCTGCCACCGGATTTCACCCGGATCACCCGAGCTCGAACCCAGCCCAGAGCGGCTGATTCGAGCACCTTGACCACATCCCCGGGTTGTAAATCCAACTCCATGCTCAAACCAGCAAACTGCAAATTGGGGCATCGAACGCGCCGTGGAGGACTTGAACCCCCGACATCAGGTTTTGGAGACCTGCGTTCTACCAACTGAACTAACGGCGCATGGCCGATGCCCCGTAAATAGGAGACCGCAGCTAATCAGCCAGCTGTCTAGAGGAATCTCAAGACGGCAGGCTGACGTTGCGTTGGCAACCTCAGCGGTCGAAGCGTTGCTTGACGCGCGTGGCTTTACCCACCCGGTCGCGCAAGTAGAAGAGCTTCGCCCGACGCACCTTACCCCGGCGCTCCACATTGACGGAGGCAACTTGAGGACTGTGAAGCATGAAGACCCGCTCCACGCCAATGCCCTGGAAGATCCGGCGCACAGTGATCGTTTCGTTGAGGCCGCCATGGCGCTTAGCGATCACCACGCCCTCATAGGGCTGCACGCGCTCCTTATTGCCTTCGCGGATGCGCACACCCACCTTGACCGTGTCGCCGACGTAAATGTCGGGCAGCTCGTCTTTAAGTTGCTCAGCCTCAAAGGCCCGGATCAGCTCTTGGGCGCTGAGTTTGCCGGCTTTGGCCTTCGTGGCGGCGGGTTTTTCTTGCACCGCGGTAGCCGCAGGAGCTGCCGTGCTCGCGGTGGCGTCTACCACCTGATCAGCCGCTTGATTTTCTGTCGACTCCGTTGCCATCTCAGCTCCGCTACGCCTGGCCAAAGATCAAGTGTACCGGCTCGTGGTGCCCCGTTTGCTATTCCGGCTTTGCCACAGCGGTCCACTCCCATTGGTAGCTTTCAGTTCTGCCCTACATCGCTGCCGGATAGCTGCCGGTGGGTCATTGCATGAATTTGTTTGCCGACCTACTGGCCAGCACCAAGGGCGCGCCGGTTGCCTCCCCCACCGTTGAAACCGGTCCACGCATCCAGAAGGGACGGCGCGGCGTTGAAATCAAGTCGGCCCGCGAGATCGACACCATGCGCAAGGCCAGCCGGATTGTGGCCACGGTGCTGCGCGAAATTCTGGAGCTGGCGGCTCCCGGCATGAGCACCGGCGACCTCGATCGCCATGCCGAGAAGCGCATCCGCGAGATGGGTGCTACTCCCAGTTTCAAGGGGTATCACGGTTTCCCGGCCAGCATTTGCGCCTCAATCAACAACGAAGTAGTCCACGGCATCCCGAACAGCAAACGGGTTATTCAGGCCGGCGACCTGGTGAAGATCGACACCGGTGCCTACTTCGACGGCTATCACGGCGACAGCTGCGTCAGCCTTTGTGTAGGTGAAGGCGCCACCGAGGAGGCCCAGACCCTCTGCCGGGTGGCCCAGGAATCGCTGATGCAAGGGCTGCGCCAGATAAAGGCGGGCAACACCTTGCTCGACATCGCTGGAGCGGTCCAAGACCACGTCGAGGCCCACGGTTTTGCGGTGGTGGAGGACTACACGGGCCATGGAGTGGGCCGCAATCTGCACGAGGAGCCCTCGGTGTTCAACTTCCGCACCCGAGATCTGCCCAACATGAAGCTGCGCCCGGGCATGACCCTGGCGGTGGAGCCGATCCTCAACGCCGGCAGCAAGGCCTGCCGCACCCTCAAGGATCGCTGGACCGTGGTGACCGTTGATGGCAGCTGGTCGGCCCAGTGGGAGCACACCATCGCCGTAACCAGTGACGGTTGCGAAATCCTCACCGACCGCGATTTCTAGGGCTGGCCGGGGCTTGGCCGCGTCAGCAGCTTGAAGTAGCCCCAACGCGCCAGGGTGCTTAGCGGCATCAACACATAGGTGAGGGGGTTTGGGGTCACGATGATCAAACTGAGCCCTAATCGGGCCTGGGCAATTACCTGATTGGCCACGAATCCCGGCCCCATTACCCCGATTGGGTTGAGGCTTGAGCGGAATGGCCCCAGCACCAGCCTGCGGATGCGCAGGGGCCCGCTGGCACCAGAGAGATCCAGGGCACGCAGGCTCACCAAACTGCCTAGCAGCCGTTTGCTCAATTCATAGAGAGGGCTGAGGGCTGGCTGGATCTCCGCCTCCGAGGTGTTGATCCACACCTCGGGCTTGGGCCGCTCTGGGCGGTGGCTTTGTTGCACCACCTCGGCAAACAGCTCCAGCAGCCGCCAGCTGCTAAGGGCATTCACCTCCAGGGCAAGCGCCGTGGCAGAGCGGCTGCGGCGCTGTTGCTGGTTGATGCCGTGGTTCAGCACCAGGATGTCTACCCGCTCCAGTAGCCCACGTAGCTCCTGCTCCTGGCCGCATTGCCAGCAGACCTGCTCTAGGGGAATCGCTGTGCCAGCAGGATCCAGCAGGAGCAGGGGTTCGCTTCTGCTGGTGAGGGCTACCAGCGAGGCGCCCTGCTGGGCTAGCTCCTGGAGCAGGGCCCGACCCAGGCTGCCGCTCGCACCAGTAACCGCGATCCGGCATCCATCAAAATTGGTCATCTGCCTGGCATAAACGGCGGCCGACGCGTCAGCATGGCTGGAAATAGTTGACGTATACGCCGCCTTGATGCCCACTGGCATGTTCCCTGAGACTGTTGCACCCTTAGTGCCCCTATTTGCTCCTTACTGCGGGGGGCTAGGGCGGCTGATGCCTTTAGAGAGTGCTTTGGCGATCCTGTTGGCGGGCGATTGGGCCGGTAAGCGCCTGCTGCAGGGGGGGCGTAGCCACATGCTGCGGCTTAGCTGGAGTGGTGAGACGGCACCCCAGGAAATTCTCCACTGCGATTTGACTTTTCCTGATTTACCAGAGGTGAAGTACAGCTTTGACCTGCCCTGCCACCAGTTGGTGCAGTGGTTGATGGATCGGGAGGGGGAGCAGTTGCCGGCGAGTTTCTGGCAGTGGCTGTTGCTGGGTCAGCAGCCCCTTGCTACCGAAGCAGTGGGCAGCGCCGCCTAAATTTCGCTTCAAGACACCCCCAAGCGAGGTTGACCGATGGCCCCCACCTTGCTGATCGGCTCCTGCGAATCCTTCAGTGGCAAATCGGCGGTGGTGCTTGGCATGGCCCGCCAGCTGGCTCGTCAAGGGGTACCGGTGCGTTTTGGCAAGCCCCTAGCCACCAGCCTCGATAGCCCGGTGGATGCTGCCAGCCAGGTGCCTTTGCTGGATGCCGATGTGCGTTTCATCGGCGCCACCCTGGGGCTTCCGGAAGCCAACCTGATTCCCTCCCTGCATGTGCTCGATCCGGCCACGGCAGAGCGGCGGCTGCTGCAGGGTGACTTGGATCCCGGCTCGGGTTTTGAGCAGCTGCGTGAGCAGCTGGCCGCCGCCAGCGACGGGCTAACCCTGCTGGAAGCTGCCGGCAGCCTGCATGAGGGATTGCTTTACGGCCTCAGCCTGGCCCAGCTGGCCCGGGGCTTGGAGGCATCGGTGTTGCTGGTGCATCCCTGGATCGATAGCTGCAGCATCGACCCGCTCCTGGCGGCTCAGGCCGAGTTGGGTGAGCATCTGGCGGGGGTGGTGCTCAATGCAGTCAAGCCGGGGCTTGTGGCCCAGCTGTGCGCCGAAGTGGTACCTGCCCTGGAGCGCCTTGGTTTGCCGGTGCTTGGCGTCATGCCCCAGAGCCCCCTGCTGCGCAGTGTCACGGTGGAGGAGCTGGCCCTGCGTCTCGGTGCCCAGGTGCTGTGCTGCCCGGAACGGCTCGATCTCCTGGTGGAAACCCTCTCGATTGGCGCCATGAACGTCAACTCGGCAATGGAGTTTTTCCGGCGCCGCCGCAACATGGCGGTGGTGACGGGCGCTGATCGCACCGATATTCAGCTGGCAGCCCTGGAGGCCTCAACCCAGTGCCTGATTCTCACGGGCGCTGGAGACCCGCTGCCCCAGCTGCTCAACCGGGCCGAGGAGCTCGAAGTGCCCCTGCTCAAGGTGGAGCACGACACCCTCACTACGGTGGAAGTGATTGAGCAGGCCTTTGGTCATGTGCGTCTGCACGAAGTGGTGAAGGCAAGCTTTGCCTTCCGGCTGGTGGAAGAGCATTGCAATTTCGAGCGCCTGTTTGCTCGGTTGCAGTTGCCCGCGTTAATGAAATAACGCTGCTAGTTTCAAAGGACTGGCAGGTGGCTACTGGTGTCGCGGTCCCTTGATCTTCCGTCGATTGATCGTATCGACACCCTGGCCCAGGAACTGGCGATGCTCCAGGACCGCAGCAAGCGTCGGATTGCAATTTTGGGCAGTCGCCATGTGCCCGTGGTTTCGATCCATCTGGTCGAATTAGTGGCCCGCTCCCTGGCCCAGGAGGGTCACAATCTGATCACCTCTGGATCCCAGGGCGTTAATGCGGCGGTGATTCGCAGCGTGCTGGAGATTGATCCGGCCAGGCTCACCGTGCTTTTGCCCCAGAGTCTTGATCGCCAACCTGGAGAGTCTCGCGATCAATTGGAGCGAGTGCTGCATCTGGTGGAGAAGCCAGAGCACGATGAGCTGCCCCTGCCGATGGCAAGCAGCCTCTGCAACCAAGACATCATCAGTCGTTGCGATCAGCTGATTTGTTACGCCTTCCACGACAGTGAGACCTTGCTAGCCAGCTGCCGGGTCGCGGAGGACATGGGCAAGGTGGTGAGCGTGATGTTCTTCGATTAAATCTGTGGCTTAGGAGCCCAGCAGCGCTTTTAGGCCTTCTACGTAGAGCAAGCCGCTGCAGGTGAGAGCGCCAGCCCAGCAGAGGCCTCGCAGCGGTGGCACGTTGCCTACGTACATGCCGATGTAGGCCAGGCGCAGCAGGGGATGGATCCAGGCCGCGGCGATTGCTACCGGGCTGCTCACACCCGCCACCAGGCACAGCAGGGAAGCGGGCGCGTGCAGGGTGAAGGCCTCAAAGCAGTTTTGGTGGGCCCAGGCCGCCCGCTTGCCCCAGGCCGGCAGCCGCTCAAACATCGCCCGCGGGGCGCCCAGGTCGGCCATTTGGAAATTGGCCTGGGAGCGGGCGGCGCCCAGGGGCACAGTGCTGAATACCACCACACCAGCTGCCAGCAGCAACGACCAGGCGAAAGGGGCGAGGGTGGAGGTCATGAACTGCAGGCGCAATCAGTGCTTGGTCAGGCTGACAGGCCGCCCCTACGATCCGTGAACGCCTCCGACCTCCAAACTGCGCCCCATGGCCGACACCTATTCCTTCGATGTGGTGAGCGATTTCGATCGCCAGGAGCTCGTCAACACAATCGATCAGGTGCGCCGCGACGTGGGCACCCGCTACGACCTCAAGGATTCCAATACCGAAATCGAGGTGGAGGAGGCGAGCCTCACCATCACCACCGCCAGCGACATGACCCTTCAGGCCGTGGAGGACGTGTTGCGCCAGAAGGCAACCAAGCGCAACCTCTCGCTGAAGATTTTTGACTTCCAGAGCCCCGAGCCCGTGGGGGGCAACCGGGTGAAGCAGGTGGTGAAACTGCGCAAAGGTTTGAGCTCTGAGCTGGCCAAGCAGCTGAGCAAAACCGTGCGCGACGAGCTCAAGAAGGTGACCGTTTCGATCCAGGGCGAAAGCCTGCGGATCACCGGCAAAAACAAGGACGACCTGCAGCAGGCGATCAACCTGCTCAAGGCCCAGGACGTGGAAGTGCCTTTGCAGTTTGAGAACTACCGCTGAGCCGGTGCAGCCGGCTTGTTCCGCCCCTGGTTGGCGGTTCTGGGTTGATCGGGGTGGCACCTTCACAGACGTGGTGGGCTGCAGCCAAGCTGGCGAGCTGCTGGTGCGCAAGGTGCTGTCGGTGCAGCCGGAGTGCCCGGGGGACCCGGCCGTGCGTGCCATAGCTGCGCTGCTGAGCATGGAGCCCGGCGTTATGGCCGGCAGCCCCCTGCCGCTGGGATTGGTGCGGGAGGTGAGGCTCGGCACCACCGTTGCCACCAACGCATTGCTGGAGCAGCGCGGCGCCGGGGTGGTGCTGCTGATCAACCGCGGCTTTGCCGACCTGCTCAGCATCGGCGACCTGCACCGCCCCGACCTCTTTGCCCTGGCCATTCAGCGGCCCAGCCCCCTGCGGGTGCGGGTTCTGGAGGTGGAGGGGCGCCTGGACGCGGAGGGATTCGAGCTTGAGGCGCTGCAGTGGGGAGAGGATTTGCAGCAGCTGCTGCGGCAAGCCCAGGCCGACGGCTACAGCAGTTGCGCGGTGGCCCTGCTGCACAGCACCCGCAATCCCAGTCAGGAGCTGCAGCTGGAGCAGTGGCTCGCACCCCTGGGCTTCGAGGCCGTGGTGCTCTCCCATCGGCTCAGTGGCCAGCCAAGGCTCGTGCCCCGCGGCCAGACCGCCCTGGTGGAGGCGGCGGTGGCGCCGGTGCTGGGCCGCTACCTGCGCCAGGTGCAGCTGGCCTTGGGGCCAGCAACTCGGCTGCGGGTGATGCGATCCAGTGGGGCTCTGGCAGCGCCTGAACTGCTGCTGGCCAAAGACACGATCCTCTCGGGGCCGGCCGGAGGCATGGTGGGCGCCGTGGCAGTGGGCAGGAGGGCCCTTGCTGCCGCTGGGCTGCCGTCGCGGCCGATCGTTGGTTTCGACATGGGTGGCACCTCCACCGATGTGTTCCATTTCGATGACCGCTGCGTGTCAAACGCTGGTGGTGATCTGGCCTGGGAGCGCAGCCCTGCCACCGAGATCGCTGGGCTGGAATTGCAAGCTCCGATGTTGCCGATTCACACCGTGGCTGCTGGCGGCGGCTCGGTGCTGCGCTTTGACGGCAGGCGGCTGCAGGTTGGGCCTGTTTCTGCAGGAGCTGATCCAGGTCCGGCGGCTTACCGCCGCGGCGGACCGCTAACCATCACCGATGCCAACGTGTTGCTCGGCCGCCTGCCGCTTGCCGCCCTGCCGGCTGTGTTTGGCCCCAAGGGCGACCAACCCGCTGATGGGGAAGCGGTGCGGCGAGGGTTTGCGGAGCTGGCGCTTGAGATGGCCGCGGTGGCCCCTGGGATCAGCCCGGAGCGGCTGGCGGCAGGTGCCCTGCAGATCGCCATTGAAACGATGGCGGAAGCCCTGCGCCGCATCTCGATCCAACGCGGCCACGACCTGCGCGAGGCCCTGTTGGTGAGCTACGGCGGGGCTGGCGGTCAGCATGCCTGCCGCCTGGCTGAGGTGCTGGCTGTGACGCGGGTGTTGCTCCACCCCTTGGCGGGGGTGCTTTCCGCCTATGGCCTCGGCATGGCCGAGCAGAGGTTGCTGCTGGAATGCTCGCCGCGGTTGCCACTGGGCCCCGCAAGCCTGCCCCTGCTGCGTCAGCGCTCCGCCGAGCTGGAGCAGCAGGGGTTCGCCGACCTGCGCCGGCTGGGGGATTTGGCCGAGGGCGCCACAGGCCGGATTGGGGTGCAGCTGGAGCTGCGGGCCGCCGGCAGTGAGCGGGGGCTGGAGGTGGCGTGGTTGCCCAACGAGCAAGGAGTTGAAGACCTGCAGCGAGCTTTTAGCGCCGCCCATCTGCAGCGCTTCGGCTATCGCCCGGTGGGCGAAGACTGGATCGTGGAGCGGCTGCTGGTGGAGCTGGCTCCCCCGGCGGTGGTTCCAGAACAGGCAGTGCTTCCAGAACAGGCAGTGGCTGAAGCCCCGCTTGCCCCAACCACTCCCCTGTGGCTGGGCGAGGCGGCTGGCTGGCGGCCGGTGCCGCTGTGGCAGCGCTCCCAGCTGCAGCCCCAGCAGAGGCTCGCGGGGCCAGCCCTGGTTGTCGATGCGACCACCACCACCGTGCTGGAGCCTGGCTGGCGTGCCCTGGTGCTGGCCGATGGAGCCCTGCTGTTGGAGCGGGACGGCGCGGCAATTGGCCAGACTGGTGATAAGAGTGTTGAACATGTGGAGCAGGGGCCCGATCCCACCCTGCTTGAGCTCTACAACCACCGCTTTGCAGCCATCGCCGAGCAGATGGGTGGGCGGCTGCAGCAGAGCGCCCGCTCGGTGAACATCCGTGAGCGGCTCGATTTCTCCTGCGCCCTCTTCGATTCTGCGGGTCAGCTGGTAGCCAATGCCCCCCATATCCCGGTGCACCTCGGTTCTATGGGCGACAGCGTGGTCAGCCTGCTTGCCGCCATCGCCCGGGGCGAGCGCCAACCATTGGCTTCTGGCGATGTGGTGTTGTCAAACAATCCCTACAACGGCGGCACCCACCTACCAGACATCACTGCCATTACGCCGGTTTTTGTCCCTGGTTTGGGCGACTCCCAGGCTGGGGCCCCTTTGTTTTTTGTGGCCTGCCGCGGCCACCACGCCGATGTGGGCGGCATCACCCCGGGCTCGATGCCGGCCTTCAGTCGCAGCATCGATGATGAGGGCCTACTACTCGACAACGTGCCCTTTTTGAGTAGTGGCAACTTTGATGAGTCGGTGTGGCGGCAGCGACTAGCTGCAGGTAGCCATCCAGTACGCAACCCCGACCAGTTGCTTGCCGATCTGCAAGCCCAGGCGGCGGCTAATCGGCTGGGTGTTCAGGAGCTGGGGCGCTTGATTGAGCGCCACGGCCTCGACGAGGTGCGGGCCTACATGGCCCATGGGCAAGCCCACGGTGCCGAGGCGGTGGCTCGGGCGCTTGCGCACCTCAGCGACGGGTCTGCCCGGGTGGAGCTCGACCACGGCGCATTCATCCAGGTAGCTGTTCGCATCGACGCTGAGGCTCGCCGGGTTCAGGTTGATTTCAGCGGAACCTCGCCCCAGCACAGCGGCAATCTCAACGCCCCTTTAGCCGTAACCAAGGCTGTGGTGCTCTACGTGTTTCGCTGCCTGGTGGGCGAACAGATCCCCCTCAATGCCGGCTGCTTCGAGCCGATCGAGCTGATTGTGCCGCCCGGCTCCCTGCTGCATCCCAATCCGCCGGCGGCGGTGGTTGCCGGCAATGTGGAAATCTCCCAAGCGGCAGCCAACGCTCTGTTTGCGGCGCTGGGGGTGCAAGCCGCCGCCCAGGGCACGATGAACAACCTCAGCTTTGGTAATGGCCAATGCCAGTACTACGAAACGATCGGTGGGGGCAGCGGTGCTGGCATCCGCCCCGGTGGTGCGGGCTTTGACGGGGCGGCCGCTGTGCAGAGCCACATGACCAACTCCCGTATCACCGACCCGGAAATTTTGGAAACGCGCTTTCCGGTGCGGCTGGAGCGCTTTGGGATCCGGGCCGGATCGGGCGGGGATGGGCGGTTTCGGGGAGGCGCTGGGGCGGTGCGGCAGTTGCGTTTTTTGGCCCCGATGACCGTTGCCCTGATCTCTGGTGCGCGGCGGGTGGCTCCCGCGGGGTTGGCCGGCGGGCTGCCGGGCGCCTGCGGCCGCAACACCTGGATCGGGGTTGATGGCTCGAGCCGGCAGCTCGACGGCTGCTGCGAGCTGGAGCTCCAGCCCGGTGAAGCCCTGCGCATTGAGACCCCCGGAGGTGGGGGCTACGGCGCCCCCAGTAGGCCATGAGCGCTTTTGCCATCAAATGGTTTGTCGCTGGTGACGACGGTGTTTGGTTCACCAGCCCAAAAACCGAGGCGATAGTGGAGGCGATTGGCAACTAAGTTGTTAAGGCTGGCTAGGTGGGGCCGTGAGCAGGTTGATGGCGGAAAACGCCATGCCAATGCCAAACAACATGCCGATCGCCCAGATGCTGTCTGAGGGCCATTCGGCAATCAGCATGCCGCCGAGTACGGCGGTGACGATGCCGTCAATCAGCACCAAGCCACGAGCCGCTCCCTGGCCGGTGGCCGCGGCGGCTAGCTCCATCACGCCCTCGAAAGCAAGCAGGAAGCCGACAAACAACGTCAAGCTCACCTCACTGGCAACTGGGAATGCCAGCACCCAGACGCCGCCGCCCAAATAAAGCA
Organism: Cyanobium sp. BA5m-21; assembly: GCF_024346235.1. Classification (NCBI taxonomy): domain Bacteria; kingdom Bacillati; phylum Cyanobacteriota; class Cyanophyceae; order Synechococcales; family Prochlorococcaceae; genus Cyanobium; species Cyanobium sp. BA5m-21. Next base: position 43,186 of record NZ_JAGQCO010000008.1, on the reverse strand, counting down.
GGCCGGAGAACAGGCGGAAGATTTTTCCTTTGATATCGGCTTCGCCAGTGAGACGAAGTATTTGGGATACCCCGGCAATCACTGATACGGCCCCAACGGCGATGGTGAGCAAGGTGGCCGAGACAAATGGCAGCACCACCGACAGCCCGGCCGCAGCAAACAGCAGGGCTGCGGTGACCCAGCGCAGGGCGGGAGAAGCAGGAACTGTCACCGGTATAAAAGCAATTAGCTTTCAACTTTAATCGCCGCGCCATAAGGTCCCGCTGTCAGGAAATGCTCACGGCTGTTTAGCAACTCATCACAGCTTTCGGCGTTGCTGGTTGGCTCTCTCCAGCGTGGAGATCAATCGTGTTTGGTATGGGCGCCATGCTTGAGCTGCTACCGCCGCTCAACGACCACAACCTCCCTTGGATGGACGCTATCCCGTCCGATCGTTTTGAACTTTCTGATCGCCATGGGGTTGATTACTTTTGTATTTGATCTCATTGCAGATGCAACCCGCAGATTGCGGCTTTTTGAGGTTAGCTTTTGGAAGCTCCTATTTGCCACAGATGCCATCTTTGTGGCGAGCATGTTTCGCATCTCGCGGCAGTTTCATCAACCAGGACTGGCTATTGTGAGTGTCTTGCTGATCAGTCGTTACACCCTGCAGTCTGAACAGCAGAAGGTCAGGTAGTGGTTGTCGGCTGTACCAGTCCCACCTCCACATTCAGGTGCTGATTCGGACGACCGGTGATCAGCATCGAGGCCCGCTGACGGGTGGCGATCGCCCACAACCATTTGGTGAGCAGGGTCAACCGATTTTCATTGGCGGGCATGAACATCAAGTGGGCCAGGCCCCAGAGGATCCAGCCCGGCAGGCCACTCACCTTGAGGCCGCGGAGGTCGGCGACGGCATGGAGTGGACCGACCACCGCCATGGTGCCGAAATCGTTGAACTGGAAGGCTTTGTGGGCTCGGCCTTGAATTTTTGCCACTATGTCGGCCGCCACCCAGCCGCCCATTTGCACGGCTGGCCCTGCCATGCCGGCCAGGGGTTTGCCATCGCTGGTGTGGCTATAGGAGCAGAGGTCGCCGATGACGCGGATCTCTGGATGGCCTGGAATCGAGAAGTCGGGCTCCACCACCACCCGTCCGCCCCGGTCGACGGTGCAACCGCTGGCATCGGCCAGCACCTGGCCTAGAGGGGAGGCCTTCACGCCGGCGGTCCAGCAGATGGTGGCGGCTTCCAGGGTGCGGGCACCTTCGCTGGTGTTAACAACCACTTTCTCCGCTTCGATTGTCTGAACCCGCCCACCTAGCAGTAGCTCTACCCCTGCGGACTGCAGATAGCTGCCGGCGGCGGCCGAGAGGCTCGGATCCATCGCCCGCAGCACTCGATCGCCCGGGTCCACCAAGGTGACCTTGCACAGGCGGGGATCGAGCTGCTTGAAGTCGCGGCCGAGGGCATGGGCCATCAGCTCCATCAGGGAGCCGGAGAGTTCGCAACCCGAAGGTCCGCCACCCACGACGACGACCGATTGCAGAAAGGCCCGCCGCGCCGGATCGGGGGTCTGTTCGGCCTCCTCAAGGGCCAGCAGCACCCGCCGGCGGATCTCATCGGCGTGCTCGAGAATCTTCATCGGTGGCGCTGCTTCGCACCATTCGTCGTGGCCGAAGTAACTGCTACCGGAGCCGGCCGCCAGGATCAGGTGGTCGTAGGCCAGCTGCCGGTCGTTGAACACGATCTGCTTCGCCTGGGTGTCGATCTCTTCCACTTCACCCAATAAGACCTGCACATTGGGTGCCTGCCCCACCAGCTGCCGCAGGGGTGAGGCCACATCCCCCTACGCAACCAGCCCTGTTGCTACCTGATAAAGGAGGGGTTGGAACAGGCTGAAGTTGCGTTTATCGATCAGGGTCACGCGCACCGGCTTGCCAATCAGGGCATGGCAGGCCTTGAGTCCGGCGAAGCCCCCGCCAACCACCACCACGTGGGGCAGGCTTTTGAGACTGCTATCTGGTGGATCGAGCTCAAGGAAGAAGCGTTCGCGGGCCATTGCTGCCTTGACACTCGCCTCAACGTATCGAGCTCGCCATGGTTTGGCCTGCTAGTAGTAGCTCTGGTTACTGAGTCAGTCATGTCTGTTGCGTCTATCCAGGCCTTTGTGGCCCGCGTTGCCGGTGATGCCTCCCTCCGCGACAAGCTGCATGCCGCTGCCGGCGTAGACGACATCGTGGCCATGGCGGCTGAGCATGGACATGCCATCGATAAGACAGTGTTGCTGCGCGAGCACGCCAAGGCCTTGGGCAGCGCCAAGGACCACGAGCTAGCGGCAATCAACAGCTGGGGCGATGCCCTAATGCATTGCTTTGGAGCTACCGAGAACGATTGAGCTGCAGCTGCTCAGTTCTCCCCCAGATAGGAAGCCTGGAGGCTGTTGTCGGCCAGGAGTTGTTCTGAGCTGCCGCCGGCGCTGATGCTGCCCGCCTCCAGCACTAGGCCACGATCGGCAATGGTCAGGGCGGCCTGGGCGTTTTGCTCTACAAGCAGAATCGTCAGCCCGTCTCGGTGCAGCTGGGACAGAGCGGCCATCACCTCGGCTACGAGCCGGGGCGCTAATCCCAGACTCGGCTCATCCAGCATCAACAGGGTGGGCCTGGCCATCAGGGAGCGGCTGATGGCGAGCATCTGCTGCTCTCCTCCGGAGAGGGAGCCGGCCAGCTGGCTGCGGCGCTCGGCCAGGCGGGGAAATAAGGCGTAGCAGCGCTCCAGATCTGTGGCGATAGCGGCTTTGTCCCGGCGCAACCAGGCGCCCAGGGCCAGGTTGTCGGCTACCGACTGGCGGCTGAGCACGCGCCGGCCCTCCGGGCAGTGGCTGATGCCCAACTTCACGGTGCGCTCGGTGCGCAGGCGATTGATCAAGCCGCCATGCCAGAGGATTTCGCCGCCGACGGGGTGAATCAGGCCGGAGATGGCCCGCAGGGTGGTGCTTTTACCGGCGCCATTGGCCCCTAGCAGGGTCACCAACTCGCCAGCTTGCACCCTCAGATTGATGCCATGCAGGGCCGTGATGCTGCCGTAGCGCACCACCAGGTTGCGCAGCTCGAGCAGGGGCGCTTGGGGGCCGTTCATGCGCCACCGCCCAGATAGGCCTCGATCACCGCCGGGTCGCGCCGCACCTGGTCGGGGCTGCCCAGGGCGATGCGTTGGCCGAAGTTGAGCACCACCAGCCGGTCGCACAGGCCCAACATCAAGGGCACATGGTGCTCAATGATCAGCACCGTCAGCTTGAACTGGTCCCGGATGCGCCGAATCAGCTCCCGCAGCTCATCTTTCTCTGAGGGGTTCATGCCAGCGGCCGGCTCATCGAGCAGCAGGAGCTGGGGACGGCTGGCCAGGGCCCGGGCCATCTCCAGCCGGCGCCGGTCTCCATAGGAGAGGCTGGCGGCGTCTTGGTGGGCAGTGGCTTCCAGTTGAAATAGGTCAAGCAGCGCTAGAGCCTGTTGCTGCAGCTGGGATTCGCGGCGGCGAAAGGACTGGGTTTGCAGCAGGGCTGCAAGGGGCGGCTGACGGGCGTGCTGATGCATTCCCACAAGCACATTTTCAAGGCAGCTCATGCTGCTGAATAGCCGCAGATTCTGGAAGGTGCGAGCGATGCCGAGGCGGGCAATGCGGTGGCTGCTGAGCCCATCAAGGCTTGCCCCTCGCCAGCGCACGGTGCCGCTGCTGGGGGCGGTGAGGCCAGAAATCACGTTGAAAAGGGTGGTCTTGCCGGCACCGTTGGGGCCGAGCAGGCCAAAAATCTCGCCCTGCTTCACCTCAAGATCGACACCCTGCAGGGCCCGCAGGCCACCAAAGCGCACCCCCACATCCTCAAGCTGGAGCAGGGTCATTGCTTTACCCCCTGCGCTGCTGCCGTGGGGATGCCTCGTATTCGCGGCTTGAACGACTTGAACAGCTCCGGGGTGATCACTCCCTGGGGAAAGAACAGGGGACCCACCAGAATCACGGCGCCAAACACGATTAGGCGCAGGTCGCCGACCGGGCGCAGCAGCTCTGGTAGGGCGGTGAGCAGCAGCCCGCCAAACACCGGCCCCAGCCAGGTGCGCGAGCCGCCGAACACCACAAACGCCAGGGTGGTGATGCTGGCGTCGAAGTTGCCCAGCTTGGCGTTCCAGGAGTTGAGGAAGTGGGCCGCAACCACGCCGGTGATTCCAGCCACCAGGGCACTCAGTACAAAAGCGAGCAGTTTGGTGTCGGCGGTGTTGATGCCCTGGCTGGCGGCGGCCAGTTCGTCGTCGCGGATGGCGGCCATGGCCCGGCCGGGCCGGGTCTTTTCGAGCCGGTCGCATAGCCAGCAGATCAGGGCCAACAGCGCCAGGGTGAAGGCGGCGTAGCCAGCGGCGCTATTGAAGGGCTGGGGGATGCCGAAGATGCCCAGGGCTCCGCCAGTGAATTCCAGGTTGAGGGTGACAACCCGCAGAATCTCGACCAGGGCGATCGTGGCGATGGCTAGGTAGATGCCCCGCAGCCGCAGCACCACCCTGCCCAGGCCCAGGGCCAGCACGCCTGTGAGCAGGGCCGCTAGCGCCATCTCCAGCAAAACTGAAGTGACTGGGTAGGTGCTGCCGCTGCCGGCTAGGGCGGGGACCCGCGTTGATAGCAGGGCTGCCACCGTGCCGCCGATGGCGAAGAAGCCCGGAGTGGCGAGGGAGAGCTGGCCGCAGCGCAGGGGCAGGTACACCGACAGGCCCAGTAGGGCCCCCAGCAGCATTTGTTCGAGCAGGCCGGCGTCCATGCTGATCAAACCTTGTTTGCCTGGGGTCGGCCCAGCAGACCCTGGGGCCTGATCAACAGCACCAGGAACAGGAAGCCAAAGGAGACCGCATCTTTGTAGCCCGATAGATCAGCGGGCACGCAGGCCTCGGCCAGGCCGATGATCAAGCCGCCAAGCACGGCCCCAGGCACGCTGCCGAGCCCGCCCAGCACCAGTACTCCCAGCCCCTTAAGCCCGTAGCCAATGCCGAAGTAAGGCCCGGCGATGCTGATGCTTAACCCCACCAGGCCGCCGGCCATGCCGGCCAGGAAGCCGCTGATGCCAAAGGCGATCTGGATCACGCGAGCGCTGTTGATGCCGAGCAGCTGGGCGGTGACCGGGTCTTCGGAAACGGCTTGCAGCGCCTTGCCGCTGCGGCTGCCGTTTATCCAGATCGAAAGGGCTGCCAGCAGCAGGCCGGAGATGGCCAGCAGCATCACCTGCACGGTGCGCACCTTGGCGCCGGCGATGCTCAGCGCCGCCGGCAGGGAGCCAAGGGTGCCCACAGGAATCGAATAGCTCTCGGCTCCCACCAGCAGCTGGATCAGGTTCACCAAAATCACACCGGCCCCAAGGCTGGTGATCAGGGCCAGCAGGGGATCCGAGCCTCGATCGCGCAGGGGGCGGAAGGCGATGCGCTCCACCACTAGGGCCACTGCGGCTGCGGCTATGCCCGCCAGTGGCAGAGCCAGCCAGAAGGGCAGGGCAAAGGGGAACTGCAGGCCGGCCAATAAACCATTAGCACCCACCGCGCCACCAATCAGCAGATAGGTGAAGTAGGCCCCCATGGTGAAGATCGCCCCGTGGGCGAAGTTAATCACCCCCAGTACTGAAAACACCAAGGTGTAGCCAAGGGCAAACAGGGCGTATACAGCTCCTACCGAAAGCCCGTTGAACAGCAGTTGCAGCAGGCCTTCCATGCCGCTTCCCTACGGCAGCAGGCTAAAGCGTCCGCTTTTGCCCCCAGCATTCATGCGCACCTGGGCGACAAAGAAGTTTTTCTGAATCACCTCGCCCTCGGGCGTGAAGCGGATTTCACCGAGGGGGGTTTGGTAGGTGCCGCCGAGGATTTCAGCCATCAAGGCCCGGCGGGCCTGGCTGACGCTGAGGCCCTTGAGCGGTTGGCTGCGATCGAGGCGAGCGAGCGCTTCGCCGATCACCTGCATGGCGGTGTAGGCCTGGGCGGTGAGCTGGGGTGGGATCGGGCTGACCTTGGGATTGCGGGCCTGGGCTGCAGCGAAGGCGGCAGTAAAGCGCTGGTTGGCGGGCGTGGCCAGCTCCGGGCTGTAGGCCTGGGCGATCAAGATGCCGTCGCAATACTTCTGGCAGATCGGGTAGATGTTTGGCGTGTTCATGCCATTGCCCACCACGATCGCGCCGCGGTAGCCGAGCTCCCGCAACTGGCGGATCAGGTTGCCGCCATCCATCGCCTGCAGCGACAGCACCACCAGATCAGGCTTCTGATTCAGGGCGGCGGTGATCTGGCTTTGGAAGTCTTGGTCGTTGAGCTGGGTGCGTTGCACCGTGACTGGCTTGAGTCCCTTGGCTGTGAGGGCCTGCTGGAAGATCACCGTCTCTGCGGTGCTGTATGCGTCGTCTTGGGCGTAAAAAACCGCTGCCCGGCGGATGCCCGGGTTGAGTTGCAGGGCCTTGGCAATCGAGAGCGGCGCGATCACCGAGCTTTGGGCTGATACCCGGCTAATGAAATAGCCGATCTCCGGAATGCCGGTAGCGGTATTAGAAGGAGCCACCAAGGGCACGCCCCGGCGCTGGGCGATCGGACCGGCAGAAAATGATTGCTGGGAGAGGGTGGGGCCAATCAGGGCAAGTATGCCCCGGTTGATCTGCAAGGAGACGGCAGCGTTGGCACTGGGCTCCGCGCTGCCCCCGTCTTCGATGCTTAGGGATAGCGGTTTGCCGTTAACGCCGCCGGCGCCATTGAGGGCTGCCAGGGAGAGCTCGATGCCGATTTTCTGGTCTTGGCCGTAGACGTTGGCATTGCCGGTGAGTGCCAATACGGCCCCAACGGGAACGCCCTTGCTCAGATTGACTGGACCCTGATCCTCTGAGCCCTGGCAGGCGCTGAGTGCTGCCGCAGCAGAGAGCAGGGCGGCCAGGCTGGAGGCAAGACGACGCTTCATGGGAGCCAGGGTCAAGCCACCGCTGCGAAGCATGCGCGGAAGGCCGCGATGGTGGCATCGATGTCTGCGTCGGAGTGGGCCAGGGAGGTGAAGCCCGCCTCGAAGGCGCTTGGGGCCAGGTAGACGCCGCGCTCGAGCATGGCGCGATGCAGTTTGCCGAAACGCACGGTGTCAGACGCCTTGGCATCCTCGAAGTTGCGCACCGGGCCATCGCAGAGGAAGAAACCAAACATGGCGCTGATCGAGCCGCCGCAGATTGGCAGACCGGCGCTGCGGGCAGCATCAAGGATACCGGCGACCAACCGCTTGGTGATTACCTCTAGGCGCTCGTAGGTGCCGGGCTGCTGCAGCAGCTGCAGGGTCTTGATGCCGGCGGTCATCGCCAGTGGATTGCCGCTGAGGGTGCCGGCTTGATACATGGGGCCGGCTGGGGCCACCATCGACATGATGTCGGCTCTGCCGCCGTAGGCCCCCACGGGCAGGCCGCCACCGATCACCTTGCCCATGGTGGTGAGGTCGGGGGTAATGCCGAATTTGGCCTGGGCGCCGCCGTAGCTGATGCGGAAGCCGGTCATCACCTCGTCAAATACCAGCAGGGCGCCGTTCTCCTTGGTGAGCTCGCGGATGCCCTCGAGGAAGCCAGGCTCGGGGGTGATGAAGCCCGCATTGCCCACCACAGGCTCAAGAATCAAGCCGGCGATTTCACCGGGGTTCTCGGCGAAGAGCTGCTTGACGGCTTCCAGATCGTTGTAGGGGGCGGTGAGGGTGCTGGCGGCGGTGCTGCGCGGCACGCCAGGGGAATCGGGCAAGCCCAGGGTGGCCACCCCGGAGCCGGCCTTCACCAAAAACATGTCGGCGTGGCCGTGATAGCAGCCCTCGAACTTGATGATCTTTTCGCGGCCGGTGAAGGCGCGCATCAGGCGCAGCACCGACATGCAGGCCTCGGTGCCGCTGTTGACGAAGCGCACCATCTCTACCGAAGGCACGGCTGCAATCACCATCTCGGCGAGGGTGTTTTCCAGGGCGCAGGGGGCGCCGAAGCTGGTTCCCTTGTCGAGGGCCTCATGCAGGGCTGCGATCACCTCGGGGTGGGCATGGCCGCAGATGGCCGGCCCCCAGCTGCCGATGTAATCGATGTAGCGATTGCCGTCCACGTCCCAGGCGTAGGCGCCCTTGACCCGGTCGAACACGATCGGCTGACCGCCGACCGACTTGAACGCCCGCACCGGGGAGCTGACGCCACCGGGCATCAAGCTCTGGGCAGCATTGAAGAGCTCCTGGGAGCGGCTGGTGTTGTGGGCAGAACCCGAGGCCGGAGCGGAGGTGGCAGCCGAGGTCAAAGCGGAACCCGCAGAGGGACAAAACCGTCAACCATCCTGACCCAAAACAGACCCCTGGTGCTTGCTCGGTAAATTGAGCCTCTTGCGATGGGTCATCTGGGCATCAATTGGCCAGAGATGGAGCGGCAGTTACGCCAGTTCCTGCCACTCCGCGCCGTGGTGTCGGCGCGCCAGGAATTGCTTTCCTACGACTGCGATGGCCTCACCCTCAGCCGGCACCAGCCGCCTCTAGTGGTGCTGCCTGAGACGACTGCCCAGGTGGCTGCCGCGGTGAAGCTCTGCCATCAAAAAGGAGTGCCGTTTGTGGCCCGGGGCAGCGGCACCGGCCTCTCCGGCGGCGCCGTGGCTGAGATCGAGGCCCTGGTGATCGCCACCAGCCGCATGCGCCAGGTGCTGGCCATAGACCTGGAAAACCAGCGCATCACGGTGCAGCCCGGTGTGATCAACAGCTGGGTGACGCGGGCGGTGGCCGGCGATGGCTTTTATTACGCCCCAGATCCCTCCAGCCAGGTGGCCTGCAGCATCGGCGGCAACGTGGCCGAAAATTCCGGTGGTGTGCACTGCCTCAAATACGGCGTGACCAGCAACCACGTGCTGGGTCTGGAGGTGGTGCTGCCAGATGGCAGCACCACCTGCCTGGGCAGCGAGCTCGACGAAACCCCTGAACTCGATTTACGGGGCGCCTTTATCGGCAGTGAGGGCACCTTGGGTATCGCTACGGCGATCACCCTGAGGCTGCTACGGGCGCCCCAGAGCGTGGCCGTGCTGCTAGCTGACTTCACCAGCATGGAAGCGGCCGGCGAGGCGGTGCGTCAGGTGACTGCCGCCGGCTTGCTGCCTGCTGGCATGGAAATGATGGATCGCCTCACGATCGAGGCGGTGAACGACTACTTCGGCGTTGATGAATACCCCCGCGATGCGGCGGCACTGCTGTTGATCGAGCTGGATGGTCAGGAGGGGGAGGTGGCAGCGGCGGTGCAGCTCGCCACCCAGCTCTGCTCCCAGGCGGGCGCCCGCACCGTGCGCCAGGCCACTGATGCCCAGGAGCGCGCCCTGCTGTGGAAAGGGCGCAAATCGGCCGTATCAGCCTTGGGTCGCCGCTTCCCCAGCTACTACCTCCAGGACGGCGTAGTGCCCCGCAGTGCCCTGCCCCGGGTGCTGGCGGCGATTGAGCAGCTCAGCGCCAGCTACGGCTTGCCGGTGGCCAATGTTTTTCATGCCGGTGACGGCAACCTGCACCCCTTGATCCTTTACTCGGCCCAGGAGCCCGGCATCGAGGAGCGGGTGAAGGCCCTGGGCGCAGACATTCTGCGGCTGTGTGTGGATGAGGGGGGCAGCATCAGCGGCGAGCACGGCGTGGGTAGCGATAAGCGCTGCTACCTCGACTGGATGTACGGCCCCGATGACCTGGCCACGATGCAGCTGGTGCGCCGGGCCTTCGATCCGCTGAATATTGCTAATCCCGGCAAGATCTTCCCCACCCCAAGTAGTTGCGGCGAATCGGCTCGCAGGGTGGCGGTGTTGCAGGCCCAGGGCCAGGCGCTGCCCGATGAAGCGGTGGTGTTCTGAACGGGCTCAGCTCCAGTTCTTAGTTCCAGTTGTCGGTTTCAGGCGGCCACACCAGATTCACCACCACTGGGGCGTGGTCGCTGGGCTGCTCATTGCCGCGGGTGGCCTTGTGGATCACGCAGCTGGTGGCGCAGGCGAGCAGTTGTTCGCAGAGGTAGATGTGGTCGATACGCCAGCCCCGGTCCCGGTCCCAGGCGCCGGTGCGGTAGTCCCACCAGCTCCAGTGCCCGGCCTCTGGCTCGAACACCCGAAACACGTCTGTGAGCCGCTCGCCCAGCAGCAGCTGCAGGCCTGAGCGCTCCGCCGCGCTGGCCATGATGCCGCCGCTGAGTCGCTCCGGATCGTGGATGTCGCGGGCCTCGGGGCCGATGTTGAAGTCGCCCACCATGCAGAGGGGATCTCCCTGGCGCTCCTGCTCCTCCAGGTAGCGCCGCAGGCAGGCCAACCACTCAAGCTTGTAGGCGTACTTTTCGCTCTTGAGCGAGCTGCCGTTGGGTACGTAGAGATTCAGCACCCGGATGCCGTCGATCAGGGCGCTGATCACCCGTTTCTGCTCGCTGAGACCGACCGCTTCTTGCTCGGCGGGCAGCAGGGCCTCAAAGCCGATCTGCACGTCCTCGAGGGGTAGCAGGCTGAGGATGGCGACGCCGTTGTAGGCCTTCTGGCCGCTGATGGCCACCGCGTAGCCAAGGGCCTCAAAGGCTTCACGCGGAAACAGCACATCGGTCACCTTGGTTTCCTGCAGGCACAGCACATCGGGGCGTTCCTGTTGCAGCCAGGCCAGCACCTGCTCGAGGCGGGTGCGCACCGAGTTGACGTTCCAGGTGGCGATCTTCATAGGTAGGGGGTCAGCAGGGAGGCGGCCGAAACCCACCCTGGGGAACGCACCTAGGATGGGGCTCGGAGAGTATCGGAGTGCATAACCCATGGCCGCTGATAGTTCGCCGCTGTCCAGCACCCGTTCTGCCAGTGCACTGGGAAGCAAGGCCCTGGGATGCAATTCCCTGGGCTACTTCGGCGCATCGGTTGCTTTGGCCGCGGCTGTTGCTTCGGTACTTGGAGTTGCTTCTGTAGTTGGAGTCGCTTCGGTAGCTGGAGTTGGAGCGGCCAGGGCCCAGGAAAAGGGCTACGGCCAAACGATCAGCAGCCCCCAGCAGGAGCGGGAGCTCGATTACGGCACCGGAACCAATCGAGGTGGTTCGGCGCTCGATTCCGCCAACCCAATCGACTTGATGAACAAGCTGCGCAAGGCCACCTCCATGGATAACGCCACCAACCCTGGCGATGCGGTGGACGCGGCCCTCAGGGATTTCCACTCTCCGCCTGCAGCGCCGGCGTCGGCTGCCCCGGCGGCAACGGTGAAGGGTCCCTGAGCGGCGCCAATCCCCAGGCGGCGGCAACCTGATCCAGGCGCGGGTCGCTTGGGCCAGGTTTACGGGAGCGTGCTAACGCCAGCGACTCCTGGGCCCCTTTGATATCGCCGCGCTCCTGCTGCAGCATCGCCCGCGCCAGCAGGGGGCGTTGGTCGGTGGGGAATTCTGCGGCCAATTTGAGCAGCACGGACTCGGCCTGGCCCGCTTGACCTCGCTTCTGCAGCAGGTTGGCAAGCAGCAGGCCGATCGGCAGGGCCTCCGGTTTCAGCTGGGGTTTGCTAGCCCTCTGCAGCGCCGCCTCCAGCTGGCTCTGGGCCTGGTCTCCACGCCCCATTTCCAGTTGCAGCAGGGCCATCAGCTGCAGGCCCTCGATCTGGTCGGGCCGCAGGTTGAGCAGTTGGCGCACCTCCCGCTCAGCGCCGCTGCGGTCCTGCTGGTCGCGGCGCAGCTCGGCCAGCAGCAGCCGCAGCGACCACTGCTGGGGTTGCTGGTCGGCTAGGCGCTCCAGCAGCGCTGTGGCCTCCGCTTTGCGATCCAGAGCTACCAGTAGCTCCAGCAGCCGCTGCTGTTCGGCCTGGCTGGCCTCGCCCTGGTTGAGCCGCTGCTGCAGGGAGGAGGCCTGACGCTCCAGGGCCGTGCGGGAGGGATCGGATCCAGCCGAACCGGCCTGTAGCTGTCCCAGCCACCAGCCAGCGGCGATGCACAGCGCTCCTGCCCCCGCAATGGCGAGCCCAGTCCAGATCCCGGAACGGTTGGGAGCGGCGGGCATTTGCAAGCGGCCAGCGATGGGCTGCCAGTCTGCCCTTTGTGCCTTTGCCCTGGGGCACTTAAAGTTCAGCCCATGCGCCAACACCCGATTTCTCCGGTAACCGAACCCACGCAATACCGGGCCATTGGCGTGGTGCGTGGTGTTTATGTGCCCACCGATGCTGAGCAGCTCACCCGGGGGGTGATCCGCACGGCTGATGGCACCGAGCTGGAGGCCGTGGTGCTGGGCCGGCTGCTCACTTTGATGCGCCGCCACCTCAACCTCGAAGAGCCCCATCTCTGGGTGGTTTACCCCCGCTCGAGGGAGGAGGAGGGGTTGCACCTGCAGATGGTGGGTGTGTGGGAGCCCAGCACCCTGGCCGCGGCTGAGGAAGCTGAATTACCTGTTGCCGAAAGTCCTGCTGCCGATAGCCCTCAAGACGCATTGCCCGAGGGCGACGACTACTTCTCGGTGCGCGGTGAATTGATTTACACCCGCCCTGAAACCGGCGATCTGGTGGTGAAGGTGCGGGTGATGCCCCGCCCGGATGGCAGCCGCCCCGTGCCCTTCAAGCTGCAGCTGAAGGGTGATGTGCCCCTCGAGCATTTGCGCCACTTCGTGGCGCTCAACCTGCGCCGCCAGGCCCAGCAGCTGCAGCTGGAGAGCTTTGAAGTGATCGGCCCTGTGGCCCAGCGGGGTAACCGGGGCGGCAAGGGGCGCCGCGATGGTGCTGCAAGCAAGGGTGGTAAGGGAGGCAAGGCACGGCCGGCGGCGGCTGGTCAGGGCGGCCCGCGCCGGCCATGAACCAACCCCTGGCGGCTGGCCTGGCCGTGGGCTTGATCAGCTTGGCGGCGATTCTTGGCCCCGCCCTAGGCCTTTCGCCCTGGATTGTGACCCTGATAGCGGGCCTGGGCTTGGGCGGCCTCACCTTGGATGCGGCCCGCTTCGGTGGCCGCGGCGGCCATGTGCTGGCCGAAGCCCTGCCAGGGGGCCGCGCCCGCCTGCGGCGGATTGCGATTCATGAGGCGGGTCACCTGTTGGTGGCCCGTAAAGAGGAGATGGCGGTGCGCCAGGTGCTGGTGGGTTCCCTGGCCTGCCTGCGGGCCGGCCTCAACACCAGCGGCAGCACCGAACTGGAGCCGCCGGCCCATGCCAAGTTGCCGGCCGAGGAGCTGCGGCGCTGGAGCCGGGTATTGCAGGCGGGCATGGTGGCCGAGCAGCTCATCTACGGCCAGAGCGTGGGCGGCACGGACGACCGGGCCCTGCTGGGGAGGCTCTGGGGCCTCTCCGGCCAAGACGTTGACACCGCCCAGCGGGAACAGCGCCGGGCCCGCCGGGAGGTGGAGGCCCAGTTGCGCGCCAGTCAACAGCAATTACAGAGCGAGGCCGATGCCTTGCTGGCTCTAGCGCCAAGGCTGGGACGCCCCCTGGCTGGGGAGGCCTGAGGCGGTGCTGGCGCTGCTGGATGCGCCCACGGGCCTAGCCGGCAACATGCTTTTGGCAGCCCTGCTGGATCTGGGGCTACCGCAGGCGGAGATCCATGGCCCCCTGGCCGCCCTCGGCCTGGCCGGGACCTACCGCTTGGAGCTTGAAGAGCGCCGCAGCGGTGGCCTGCGCGGCCTGCATTTGGAGGTGGTGAGCCTGGAGCGCCAGCCGGCCCATCGGCTCTGGGGCGATCTGCGCCGGCAGCTGCAAGCTGCCCCTTGGCCCGAGCCCTTGCGGCAGCGGGTGCTGGAGGTGTTTGGCCTGCTGGCGGCGGCGGAGGCGGCGGTGCACGGCCACAGCCCCGAGCAGGTGCACTTCCACGAGGTGGGCGCCCTCGATGCCCTGGTGGATGTGGTGGGGGTGTGCGCCGGGCTGCTGCACTTCGGGGTGGAGCAACTGGTGTGCAGCCCGCCGCCGGCGGGTCATGGCCTGGTGGCAACGGCCCACGGCACCCTGCCCCTGCCGGCGCCTGCCGTATTGGAGCTGGCCCGCTTGCGGGCGATTCCCCTGGCCTCAGCCGAGGGCTTCCCCCCCGGTGAACTCACCACCCCCACCGGTCTGGCATTAGCGGCCTGCTGGGCGACGCGCTTTGGCCATGCACCCACCCACGTGCCTAAGCGGGTGGGCGTGGGGCTGGGCTCCCGCAGCCTGGATCGCCCCAACCTGCTGCGACTCACCCTGGCCGATTGCGGCGGCTCCGATCCTGCCCAGCTCGAAACCGTGCTGGTGCAGCAGGCCCAGATCGATGACGCCACGGCGGAGGATCTGGCTTTTCTGGCTGAGGAGCTGCGCCAGGCCGGGGCCCTGGAGGTGTTCAGCCAGGCGATCGCCATGAAGAAAGGACGCACCGCCCAGCTGCTTACGGCCCTTGTCGCCCCCGAGCAGGCCGAGAGGTTGCGCCGGGTGTGGTGGCGGCAGAGCACCACCCTGGGCTTGCGCGAACATTCCCAGACCCGCTGGGTGCTGCCGCGCCGCAGCCTGGAGCTGGCCACTCCCTTGGGGCCCGTGCGGCTCAAGCAGGCCCAGCTTCCCGACGGCCGCTGGCGCAGCAAGCCTGAACACGACGATCTGGCAGCTCTTGCGCGCCAGCACACACTGGGGATCGATCAGGTGCGGTTGGTTGTGCAGCAGGCCCTCGAGGCCCAGCCTGACGCCAACTTGCCCAGCGAGCCCTAAGCCAACCAGCCCCAAGCATGCCGACTTTTGCCCAAGCCCTGCTTCAGCGCTGCCGCCGCGGGCTGACTCGTTTGGCCGCCTGGTGGGAGGGCTTGCCGCCCCTGCCCGGCGGCTTGAAGCTGTGGATCAGCTTGCTGAGTTTCGGTTTTCTGCTGGCGGCCCTAGTGGGCCACGGGCGCCAGCTGCTGCAGCTCAGCCTCGATCGCCAGGGCTGGCTGTGGTTGCTGCTGGGGGTGGGCGTGAGTTTGCTGAGCCTGGTGGCCAACGGCCTGGCCTTCGGCGTGGTGTTGCGCTGGCTCGGGCTGCGCCCCCGCTGGGGCGAGCTGGTGCGGGTCTACCTCGATACCAACCTGCGCAAATTCCTGCCCGGTGGCATCTGGCACCTCACCAGTCGCGTGCAGCTGTTGCGCAGCGCTGAGGCCCCCTTGGCGGCCCCGGCCCCGGGCGCTCTGGCCCTGGTGGCGGTGCTGCTGGACCCCTTGGTGGCGGCGGTGGCGGCCCTGGCGCTGATGTCTGCGGGCGGCTGGCAACAGGGCCTGGCTTTGTTGGGGTTGTTGCCCTTGGCCTTGCTCTGGCCCAGTTGGCTTAACCCCCTGCTCAGTCGCCTGGAGCGCCGCAAGGTCTCGGCGCTGGGCATGGACATCGAGGCGGCCGCCACTGCGCCGATTCGCTCCTATCCCTGGCCGCCGCTGCTGGTGCAGTTTGGATTTGTGCTGCTGCGCTTTGGCGGCTTCGCCTGCTGCGTGCACGCCTTCGACCTCTCCTACAGCCTCAGCTGGGGCGGCTGGCTGGCGGGCTTCGCCCTGGCCTGGACCTCTGGGCTGGTGGTGCCCGGCGCCCCCGGAGGCCTGGGCGTGTTCGAGTCGGTGCTGCTGCTGCGCCTCGGCTTCGCCATCCCCGAGGCGCCGCTGCTGGCGATTGCGATCAGCTACCGGCTGGTTGTGACCATCGCCGATCTGCTGGCGGCGCTCACGGCCAGGCTGGATCGGCCGCGGCAGTCCCAGTTGTCGGCCTAGGGAGATGGGCTTGCTGCTGGATGGATCTTTGGTAGAGCCGGTGGCCCGGGGCCTGCTGGGATCTATCTCCTGCAGCGGCGGCCCGACCGTGGAGCAGCGGCGTCTACTGCAGGCACTGCTCAACCACCTTTGGGAGCGCCCAGACCTGCGCGTTTCAGCGCTGGAGCCGATCGCTCCCGAAGAACTGGCGGCAGCGCTGAATGATCTGCCGACGCGGCGGGTGGCCCATCTGCTGCAGATGACCCTCGAGTTTTGCCGACATCCGCAGACGGATGCTCAGCTCGCGCTGGGCTGGGCCTATGCCGAGGCGTTGGGGGTGAGCAGCGCGGTCCTGGAGGTGAGCCGTGATTGGTTGCGCCAGGGGGTCGACCAGGCGGCGGCGGATGTGGGCAGGATCTTCACGACCTTCCTGCCCTTGCGGAGTGAGCCCGGTCTGGCGGATCCGCTGGCTTCTGGTGACCAGCCAGAACCGGCGCTGGTGGCGCGGATTGAGGGCTTCGCCCAGCTCCCGGAGGCCAGCCTGGGTCGGGCGTTGCTCGTTTATTACGACCGCTTCGGTTTCCCCCTGCCCGGGCGGGATGCCTGCGCCCTCAATCACCTCTACCTGGCCCACGACATGACCCACGTGATTGCGGGGATTGCGGCGACCAGTGCCGGCGAGATCGCCCTCAGCGCTTTTCAGTGGGCGATGCAGGACAACCCCATCAATGAGAGTGCCCTACTGGCATCTTTGGTGACCCACGAAGCGGGCTTTGTGAGCGCCAATCCCACCCTGGCGCCCGATCACTCCAGCCTGGACAGCCCTTCGGCGGCCTATCTGCTGGCTTCAGAACTCAAGCGTGGCAGTGCCTGCAGCGCCGATTTCTCCCTGGTGGACCATTTCGCCCTGGCCCCCTTGCCGTTATCGGAGGTGCGGCAGCAGTTCAACGTGTGCCGGCCCCATCGGCTCAGCTCGGTGGATCACCTGTTCTGGGAGGACGAGGCGTCAGCAGCAGCTTCCTGAGTCCACCACGCCTGTGGTTTCTTTGGTTGCGGCGACGCCCGTGAAGGGCAGGCTGCTGCCGCAGCCGGGGAACAGGCCGAAGTGGCGGCTGAAGTCGCCGATGAACGTGAAATGGGGCGCAAACCGGGTGGCCTGCAGCATCCGGAAGCTGTTGCCGCACACCGGAAACACCCGGCCGGTTTCGATGGCGTGGTGGCCATCGAGGTCGAAGCGGTAGGGGTGATGGGGGATGGTGCCTCGGTAGATCACGGCCTGGCCGTGGTCTTCGCAGGCATCTTCCAGCTCGGCGATGTGGAACAGGCGGTAGGTGGCGGCATAGAAGCGGGCCTCGCCCACCAGCGGCGCCAGGGCTGGCTCAGTGATCTGGAGCTCGCGGTCGCTCACCAGCCGTGGGTCGGGGAAGCCGGCGCCCTTGGCGAGGCGCAGGAAGTCGTTCCAGTAGAGCGCTCCGCCCAGGCATTCGCCGTAGAGCACCGGATCGCGCCGAACCGCTTCAGGTAGGCGCCGATCGACGTACACATCGGAGAAGTACATCTCTCCGCCCGGCTTGAGCAGCCGTTTCACCCCCTGCAGCACCGCCGCTTTGTTTGTGGAGAGGTTGAGAACGCAGTTGCTCACCACCACATCGAAACTGCCGGGCTCCAGGGGCAGCGCCTCGAGGGCTTCGATCGTGCCTTCCTGAAACGACACGTTGGCGTAGCCGAACTGCTCGGCATGGAAGGCCAAGTGCTCGCGGGCCACCGCCAGCTGCTCCGCCGTCATGTCGACCCCCACCACCGAGCCGCTGGGGCCCACCAGCTGGGCCAGGGCGTAGACGTCCCGGCCCGTGCCGCAGCCCAGATCGAGGATGCGGCAGCCCTCCAGCAGGGGCGGGCACACCAGGCCGCAGCCGTAGTAGCGCGCCAGCACATCGGGGTGGATCCGGGCCAGCAGCGGCCGCAGCCAAGCCGGCACCGCGTCGGCATCGCAGCAGGCGCTGGTTTTGAGGTCGGCCGTGCCGGTGAGCTCCTGGCCGTAATAGGCCTGGACGGCGGCTTGGGTGGGCATGGCAGCTCGCGGCCTGCTGTAGATGGGTTCAGTTTGCCTTCGGCGCCTCGGCGGCGGTGCAAGCCCGATCCAGGGCCTGCAGGTAGCTATCCAGCCGTTCGCGTGCCATTAGGCGTGCCTCCGCCTCCCGCGGCCATTGGTCGGGGCGATAGAGCAGCTGCAGCTCGCGGCGATCCCGACGCCCCAGCTGGTGAAGTAGGGCATCGCTGCCCAGCAGGGGGGTGCCGCGCTGGCATAGCGACTGCACCGCATGCCAGCCCTCGTGCAGCAGGGCTTCCAGCTGGTTACCCCTGGGGCAGACCACCACCTCGCGCTGGCCGCGCACGTACAACCCAAAGAGCTGGGGCTCGGCGCAGCGGGGATGCTCCCGGCGGATCACGAACCCCCGCTGCTCAAAGGCGGCGATGGCCTCCTGCAGCTTTTCGCCCCTGGCGTTGGCCCCCAGGGGCTGCAGGAGCACCACTCCCAGCAGGGCGGCGCGGAATATCCCTGTACCCAGACTCCACCTTCGGCACGACATCTCAGTAGGTGTCGACCCGCATCGGCTTCAGCTGCCAGCTCGCCTCTCCCGGCACGAGCTTGTAGCTGATCTGCCGGGTGCCCCCAGTGGGCTTGGCATTGCTATCGCCAGGGCGGTAAATCGGGAATCGGCGGGCCAGGTTGAGCTCCACCACCGCGAATTCATCGTGGCCCTGGTAGCCCTGGGCCGCCTGCCCGCTGAGCTCCGGCATGTGAATCGTGGAGAGTGAGCGCCGCCCCTTGTTCAGGGCCCAACCCTCCACCGAGCCGTAGCTGCCACTGCCGGCACTGGTGATGAATACATACACCTCGGGCAGTCCGTTGGCATCGAGGTCGGCCCCCTCCACACCGCTGACGCTGCCGAGAATCTCCTGCCGAATCGGGGCAATGGCCTGGGGGGTGCCGCTGGTAGCGATGGTGAGTTGGCGCACCGAGCCCTTCCCCTTGCTGCTCACTGTGAAGGTGACTCCTTGAAGGGAGGCCCGGGTCGGGTTGGCGGGTGCGGCCAGTGCTCCACCGAGCAGGCGCGGATGGGAGTGGGTCATGGCAGGGGCATGAATTCCCTGCAGTGTTGGTGACCCGCTGCGGCCTGTCATTCCTTGTGGGGCGTCAGGATCAGATTTGGCACCTCTTCGCAACTGCACCTATTGTTGAGAAGCCCGGGATCCCGCTGTGACCGCCCGACTCAGCCCTGGAGCCCAGCCCCCCGCTGCAACCCTTCCCGCCGGTGGAGATGGCCTGCGCTCCAGCCTGCACGATCGCGGCCAGAGGCTGACGCCCCAGCGCCAGCGGGTGTTGGCCTTATTTGAGCGCATTGGTGAAGGCAGCCACCTGGGCGCTGAAGAGGTGCACCAGCGCCTGCTGCGCAGCGAGGAGCGGGTGTCGCTCGCCACCGTGTATCGCACTCTGCGGCTGCTGAGCTCCATGGGGCTGCTGCAGGAGCTGGAGCTCCCAGAGGGTGGTCGCCGCTTTGAGTTGGCCAGTGACGCCCACCGCGACCATCACCATCTGGTGTGTGTGCGTTGCGGCCGCACTGAGGAATTTGAAAATTCAGCGGTGCTCCAGGCTGGCGAGCAGGCCGCGGGCGCCTATGGCTTCCGCTTGCTTGAGTGCGTGCTCAACGTCCGGGCCCTCTGCCCCAGCTGTGCGGCGGCTGAGTAGTCCCGCATACACATAAAGGCAATCCCTAAGCGCAGCGTTTTGCAAATGCGTCGGCACAGCTGACGGCAGCGGCAGTGCTCCTTAGCTTTGGGAAAGCGAATGCATCCATGCTTGCCAGCTGCCTTCGATGCCTAGCTCCGAGCCCAGCTTGTTGGTTGTTTTTGATCAGGGACTTGCCACGTTGGCCATGGCCCTGCGCAGCGTGCTTGAGGCCCTCTCCCTGGGCACGGTGCTGCTCGGTTTGTTGATCACCCTGGGCCAAGCCTGGCAGGGCTGGCGTGCCCGGCGGCGCGGCTCCACTGCTTTTCAGGCGGTGAGGCTCACCTTCGGCAGCTGGTTGGCGATGGCCCTGGAGTTTCAGCTCGGGGCAGACATCGTGGCCACCTCCACTTCCCCCACCGGCGCCCATCTGGTGCAATTGGGCGTGGTGGCCGTGATCCGCACCTTGCTCAATGTGTTCTTGGCCCGTGATTTGGAGGCTGAAGCATCCCATCAATCCCTGAGCCCGGAGGGGCGCCGATGAATCTCACCAACGAACTTGCCAAGCAACGCAACCGGGATGCGGCCGAACGCACCCTCATGGCCTGGATCCGCACCTGTCTCTCGCTGATCAGCTTTGGCTTCGGCTTAGACAAGATCGTGGGAGCAATTGATCGTGCCGCAGGTGGCCAAGGTGCCCAGGTGGAGTGGGGAGTGCAGCTAGTGGCGGCGGCCTTCACGATCACCGGGATTCTCGCCATGGCGGGAGCCACGGTCCAATACCGCAAAGAGCTGCGCCGTCTCCATCAAGACGACTACGTCTACCGAGACAAGCCCCAAATAGCTGCCGCTACAGCTGTGATGCTCACTTTGATCGGTGTGCTGGCACTGGGGCTGATTGCTGCCCGCGCCGGCAGCTAGGCCCTAGCCCGCTTGCTCCTTTTGATCTGCTGTTCCGCGCCTTGCTCCGATGGCTCAATCCCCGCCCCTGTTGGTTACTGCCACCCTGTTCGCGATCATGTTTGCCCTGGGGGTGGGCTTGCCCCTCGATGGCTTAGGTCGCTGGCAGCAGCACCGGGGTCTGCTGCTGCGTGGTCTCATCGGCACCTGCCTGCTCGTGCCTGTGGCAGCTGTGCTGTTGCTGTTGCTGCCGCCCACCATGGCCCTCTCCCAGCCGGCTCGATTTTCTATCGCCCTGATGGCTGTTTGCCCTAGTGCCCCCCTGCTGATGCGCAAGGCAGGCAAGCAAGGAGGGGATCGGATCCTGGCCGCCCTGCTCCAAGTGGCCGCAGCACTGGCGGCGATCATCACCATTCCCCTGCTGGCGAGCGGCTTCACCCGCATCTTTGGAGTTGAGGGTTGGCAGGTTCAGTCGCACCATGTAGCCGCGCAGGTGGCTCTGGTTCAGCTGCTCCCCCTGTTGCTGGGCTTGTTAGTGAGGCGCTTTGCGCCCAGCTGGGCAAGCCGACTAGAGACCCCCCTCGATCGCCTCGCTAATGGGCTGCTGCTGCTGCTCGTGTTGGTGGTGCTCGGGAAAACGGCGCCGCTTTTGGTTACCTATGTGGGCGCCAATCTGATTGCCCTGCCGGTTATGGCGGCTCTGGTGTTGATCAGCCTGGCTTTGGGCTATGGCCTCGCTAACCGAGATCCCTGCCTGGGGGTCACCCTGGCATTAGTAACATCAATGCGTAACCCGGGTCTTGCGTTGTTGCTGGCTGGCATTTATGCCCCGGAAATGCCAGCCGTCAAACTTGGAATTCTGGTGTATCTATTGATAACTGTGCTGCTATCGATTCCATTTCTGAGATGGCAGCGCAGTCTTCAGTCCTGAAATATGTTGGACGGCAATCGAGCTGGCGGATTTGCCCCTGGTATTGATTTTTTGCGTTTACGCCAATATTTGCATTTGCGCAAATAAATACTGGTCTGAATATTTGGGTGTGAAGAAGTGCATAGCTTTCCAGCGATGTGCTGCAGGCAATCCATCCTTTAAGCAGGCGTATTCGTCTTCTTGCTTCCCATGCCAAACGGAAAACCCAACGTTCTCATCCTCTGGGGTGACGACATCGGTCAAAGCAATCTGAGTTGCTACAGCGATGGCTTGATGGGCTATCAGACCCCCAATATTGACCGCGTAGCCAAGGAGGGTGGTCGCTTCATCCACTACTACGCCGAACAGAGCTGCACCGCTGGTCGTGCGGCTTTCATCTCCGGCCAGAGCGTCTTCCGCACCGGTCTCAGCAAGGTGGGGCTGCCTGGCGCCGAAGCTGGCTTTAAAGCGGAAGATCCCACCATCGCTGAACTGCTCAAGCCCCAGGGCTATCGCACCGGCCAGTTTGGCAAAAACCACTTCGGCGATCGCGATGAGCATCTGCCGACCATGCATGGTTTTGACGAGTTTTTCGGCAACCTCTATCACCTCAACGCCGAGGAGGAGCCGGAGCTGCGCGACTATCCCAAGCCTGAGGATTTCCCGAACTTCAAGGAGCGCTTCGGCCCCCGCGGTGTTTTGCATTGCTGGGCAAATGGTGATGGCAGCCAACGGATTGAAAACACCGGCCCCCTAACCCGTAAGCGGATGGAGACGGCCGATGATGAATTCATGGCTGAGGCAAAGCGTTTCATTCGCGATGCCGTTGCCTCTGGCGAGCCCTTCTTCGTCTGGTTCAACACCACCCACATGCACTTCCGCACCTATGCGCGTGCCCAGGATGTGGGCCGCAGCGGTCGCTGGCAGTCGGAGTATCACGACGTGATGATCTATCACGACGAGTGCATTGGTGAAATGCTCAACCTGCTCGACGAGTTGGGTGTCACCGACGACACCATCGTGATGTACGGCACCGATAACGGTCCCCACATGAACAGCTGGCCTGATGCCGGCATGACACCCTTCCGCAGCGAGAAGAACACCAATTGGGAAGGGGCTTATCGGGTGCCGGCCCTAGTGCGCTGGCCGGGGCACATCGCTCCAGGCACAATCTTCTCGGGTATCTGTAGCCACCTCGACTGGCTGCCCACTATCCTTGCCGCGGCCGGTGAGCCTGAGATCAAGGAGAAGCTAAAAGCGGGCTATCAGGTCGGTAGCAAGACCTTCAAGGTGCACCTTGATGGTTACAACATGCTCGACTACTGGACCGGCCAGGCGGATAAGAGTCCCCGGGTTGAGTTCTTCTACTTCTCCGACGACGGTGACCTCACAGGCCTGCGTTACGACAACTGGAAGTTTGTGTTCATGGAGCAGCGCTGCCAGGGCACTTGCCAGATCTGGGCCGAACCGTTTACGGCTCTGCGGGTACCCAAGATCTTCAACCTGCTCACCGACCCCTATGAGCGCGCTGATGTGACATCAAACACCTATTGGGACTGGATGTTTGATCACATTTTCCTTCTGGTACCAGCCCAGACCTACGTGGCCCAGTTCCTCGCCACCTTCGCAGAATTCCCACCCCGCCAAAAGGCTGCCAGCTTCTCGCTGCAGCAGGTGATGGAGAAGATGGTGAATACTGTCGGCGGACCCTGATCCTGCCGCCATGTCAGCCGGCACCGCCCGATCCCCCGGTCGTCCCCCATTCCCTGGAATGGTGTGGATACCGGCGGGCGGCTTCCGGATGGGGTCAGACCACCACTACCCCGAGGAGGCTCCGGCCCATGACGTCGAGGTGGCTGGCTTCTGGATCGATCGCACTCCCGTAACTAACGCCCAGTTTCGGAACTTTGTGAAGTCCACCGGCTACCGCACGCTGGCGGAGCAGCCAGCAAATCCCGCTCACTATCCCGGCGCCAATCAGGAACGATTGGCGCCGGCATCTATTGTTTTTGTTCCGCCTCCGGGCCCGCTGGGGCCTGGAAGCCACTACCGCTGGTGGCAATATCTTGCCGGAGCAAACTGGCGTCATCCGGAGGGACCGGGCAGCTCGATTAAGCGCCGCGAGCAGCATCCGGTGGTCCATGTCGCCTGGGACGACGTTTTTGCCTACGCCAGCTGGTGCGGCAAACAGCTGCCTACGGAGCAGGAATGGGAGCGGGCTGCTTGGGGCGGCCTGTGCAATGCCGAGTTTGCCTGGGGTGAAGAGCTCTATCCCGGTGGAGTTCCCCTAGCTAATACCTTTCAGGGTGATTTCCCTCACCACAACAGTCGCTTAGATGGCTACGAGCGCACCTCCCCTGTAGGTGCTTTTCCTACCAACGGCTATGGGTTAGTCGACATGATCGGCAATGTGTGGGAGTGGACCGATAGCTGGTATGGCCAGCACCAGCAGAGCACGGGAGCCTGTTGCGCCGATGCCGCCCAAGCCAAAGCGCGTGAAGCAAGCATCGATAGCCACTCCCAGCACGGCGAGCAACCACGCAAAGTGGTTAAGGGTGGTTCTTATTTATGTGCACCTAGCTATTGCCGTCGTTACCGACCAGCAGCCCGCATGGCCCAGGGGCTTGATACCTCCACGGGCCATATGGGTTTTCGCTGTGTGGTGAGGCCCTCAGAGCTGGCGACGCTCTAAAGCTTCTGCCAGGCGGGTAGCGGCAGCAGCGAGTTGAGCCTGGGGATCGGGAGCGGAGATCGGTCGTTCGCCACGCTTCATGGCTTCAATGCCGCGCACGATCAGGAACACCACGAAGGCGATCACGATGAAATTGATCAGCGCCACTATCACAGCTCCTGCTGGCCAAGCGCTGATAGCCGATACATTGGCAGCTTTCAAGGCAGGAGCAAGCAGTGAGGTCATCACAAGACTGACGACCGCATCGACTACTTTGCCAAAAGCTCCACCGATAACCACGGCAACAGCGAGATCTACAACATTGCCTTTGTTGACGAAGTCCTTGAAGTCTGAGAGAAAAGTGCTGCGGCGTTTCATTGAATTAGAAGAAGAATTTCAGACCAATTTCAAAGCCATTTCGATAGCTGCTGTAGCCACTATCGGGAATGTCGCCAGTATTGTAGTTGATCCCCGCATACCGCCAGGAAATATTTAGATCTGTGTTGTTGCCCACTGCATAGCCAAGGCCAACTTGGGCGTTTCCGGAAAGATCTTCTGATCCACTTAGCCCAAAGCCACCGATGTCGGCGCGGGCAAACGCGCGTAAGCGGGGAGACATGAAAATCGTAGCCTGGGTTCCCAAAAGAGGTTGAACCCAGGTGCGTCCAAAGTTGCCTTGTTGTTGGAAACTGACTCGACCTCCACTGCCTTGAATCTGGGCTGCCACATCCAACTGGGCATCGATTATGCGTATGCCGGCATAGGGGATTAGGCTGAATTGCCCCGGCTTGCCCACCGCAGCTTCTCGATCCCCAAAGCGATAGCGCAGGGCAAGGTCGTAAATACCCTGAGTAGCTGTGACTTCAGCGCTCCCCGTGAAGATTCCACGCCGGCCGGTCGTTGATTCGTATTGCCCAAGTTTGACGTAATCCAGATCGACCAAAAGACCAAGGCGATCCTTTTCGATGCTGCCGCGTAGGGAAGTGGCCCACTTCAGTTTTGAAAGAACATCACCAAGATTTAGATCGGTGTCGGCACTGAAGTTTCTTGTCCCATTTGAGACAGTAGTTGTTCCAGTAGTGCTGATCGGCGCAAAGCCATATAGCTCGATGGTGCTCGCCCAAGGGGAGGCGGGTTGCGCTGGCTGGTTGCTGGAGGCAGCGGGATCAGACGGCTGTGCACGTAGTTCACTTGTTAGGCCACCGACCAGGGTGAGCCCTATCAAGATGGGTATGGCTTTGCTCCGGTGCATGGCTTGCATTTTTGCCATCAAAATAATTGGATCTGCCGCTGCTAGGACGACAGATCCATGGTTTGTTAGCCGCTTAAACCGATCCGTATGCCACTTGGCAGGCGGCATTTAGCAGTTCGGCTTCTTCGGCGTTGCTGGGCTCTTGACCGTTGATTGTGCCCTGGTTGCAGTTGGCAGTCAGTTGGTAGTTGCTGCCATTGGCCTGCATTACAAAACTAACTGAATTGCTGCCGGATGGTTGAACCGTTCCGTATAGCAACTGGTAGTTTGTGTTGGGTACCACAATGTAAGTGGCATTGCTGCTAACAGCATTGTCAACGGCGTTGTTGATAACTGCTGCAGTGGCGAGAGTTGCCACGCCCCAGGCCGCTGCCCGAGCACCCCACCAGCCCCAAGTTGGGACGGGCCAGCCGCCGTACCAGCCGTGGTTCCAGGGCCGCGCCACTCCCCATCCTGCCCTTGCCCAGCCGGGACGAACGTTGACATTATTGATATTGACGTTGCGGTTCCAGTTGCGATTTACATCCCGGTTTACGTTCCGGTTTACATTTCGGTTTACGTCGCGGTTTACATCGCGGTTGAGGTTGCGATTGCCATCGCGGTTGGCCATCCGGTCACCTCCCTGGCCAGCACCTGGTAGCTGACGTGTGCCTGCCGCCGGTCGGTTAACGGCCGCTGGTCGGTTCAAGGAAGGTCCCCCGGCCCCACCTGCGCCAGCACCAACTCTTGCGTTGTTGCTCCAGCCACCTGCTGGTTTGGTCGAACCGCGGTTAAGGCCCGCTCCGGCATTGCTGAAGCCGCTGTTGCCACCGGCGCGCATGCCACTGCCACCTCCACGGGAGCCACCACCGCCGCCGCCACGGGATCCACCACCACCTCCGCGGGCAAGCAGTTGGGCTGTGCCGCTATCCAGCATGGCGTTATTCAGCATGGACCGATCGAAGGCAAACGCTGTGCCGATCGGTAGGGCCAACACTCCCGCCAGCGCCAGTCCGAGGCCGCTCCACGGTGTGTTCAGAGCACGGGTCATTTGCCCACCCCCTTGCAGCCGTCGTCGTAGCAGGTGAGATCTATGCGGCCATCAGCGCCGAACTGGACCTTGATCAGGTCGCGGCCTGCCGTTGAGTCAGGGCGATCTTCCTTAACACTGTTGAGGTAATTGGGGTTGATCACGCACAGGTCACGCCCGTTAAAGCAGATCGTGTTCGTAGAGAAGCGGGCCGCTGCTGAGGCGAGGTTTTTCCAGGTTTTGGTGCTGTCAACCCAGACACTCATGCGCACTGGGCTATCGGTTATTCGAATCGTTTCGACCTTTTTGCCGATGCTGTGCCGGTAGAGGGTTGCATTGCCCTCGTTTACTGCTTCCACCACGCAGGCCTGCGGTTCACCGCCTTTGATGCTGCACTTGGTGTCGAGTTTGTAGAGGGTTTCTGATTGGGCCAGGGCTGGAGCTGCCGCCAGCAGGCTCGCGGCAGCGGCCAGTAGGCCGATGCGGCTGCACATGGGGTTGCGGTTCAACATGAAGGGAAAATCCCCAACGTCGGTGGGAAGCAGTTCCAGGATGCCTATGGCCGAGGATTTTGGCCGCAAGTTGTTGCCCATAGCTACAAATGCTGACTTTGCATGCGCTACGGGATGCCATCGGTGAATAAGTAGACAAAAAGCGCAATTGCAAGTGTGCTGGCCTGGAGCGCGCGCTCGGCTCACTTGCAATTGCTTGTTGTTATTGAGAATCGCTTGCAAAAGGCGGCGTTCTTGTTTAGGTTGCGAGTCATTCGCAATAAGCCTTGCCGCGGCTATGAGTTTTCGCTTTCTGCCAACCGATTCCCTCACCGCCGTGCGCATGCCGGTTGGGCAAACCGTGCTGCTAAACCCCGCCCTGCTCCCCTCTGGCAGCTGCATTGAGGTGCTGGACGGTGTGGCTCGCGTTTATTGCCCCTGCGAGGAAACCGAGGGGATGAC
Organism: Cyanobium sp. BA5m-21; assembly: GCF_024346235.1. NCBI lineage: Bacteria > Bacillati > Cyanobacteriota > Cyanophyceae > Synechococcales > Prochlorococcaceae > Cyanobium > Cyanobium sp. BA5m-21. The sequence continues at coordinate 16,135 of NZ_JAGQCO010000008.1, read as the reverse complement.
CTTGGCTTTCCTGCAGGCGGGGGATCAGCTGTGCACCGAGCGCCTCTGCAGTGAGGGCGTCTGCGTTGAGGCGCTCACGCCTTTGAGTTTCCGCAGTGACGCCACGCTCCGACAGGGCGATGGCTTTGATGCCGTCAATGAATGGACCTTGCAGCTACTGCGCATCCGTCACTTAGGCAGCGCTGATCAGCGGCTACATGCATTGTTTGGTCTGCTGGTGCGCCGACTCGGTCGTCGCTGCGGTAGCTGGTGTGATCTGCCGTTTCGTCTCACCCATGAACGGATTGGTGAATTGATCGGTACCACCCGGGTTACCACCACGCGGCTGATTTCGCGGATTCGCCAGGCCCAACTGCTCGAGGCCCCCGTTGGCGAGGCCGGCATGCGCCTGGCACCGGAATTAGTTGAATCCGCCCCTTTGGCTGCGGCCTGAGTCCTGCGATGACCAGTCGTTTGGCCCACGTCACCGCGCAGCCATCGGCCAGCCTGGTGGCCAGCCTGTGCCATGAAATGGATCAGCTGCGCTGCCGCGGCGCGCTGGTGATGGCCGATCTAGGTCGTTGTCGGGAGGAGCGCTTGGTGCAGCGTTTGAAGCGGGAGCTCCAGCAGCTGCAGGGCCGTCGCCAAGAGCTGCAGGCCTGCGCTAGCCAGCTGCGCCGCAGCGTTGGACTTCGCGACAGTCTTGCTGTGGAGTTCCTTGAGGAACTGACCCGGCGCCCCTTGCCCTGCTGAGACTTACTCCCCCATTCTTTGGTGGTTTACGAAGCTAGCGATTCAGGAGCGTGCTTCCCTTCGCTTAGCTCCCCATCGATCACAAGCATGGCTGCGGGATTGCCCTGGGCGAAAAGGATCCGCCCCAGCAGGTGGGCGGCCTCGTTTTCGGAGTCGATCTGCCCCTGAACGATTGGATCGAGGAACACGGTGGTGCGCACATCGCCGGATCGCTCCGCTAAGGCATACAGCTGTTGGAGGGAGCTGGTTACCTCTGCCTCCATTTGGAAGATTGCGGAGAAAACCTCTTCGGCGCCTGACCAGTGCTGGCGGGGTGGTACCACCGCTTCCAGCAGCACGGTCTGGCCGCGGGCGACTAGATAGTCAGCAACAAGAGCGGCGTGGTGTTGCTCGTTGCTCGCCTCACCCTTTAGGTAGTGGCAGAAGCCCCGCAGCTCCCGCTCGCCAAACCAGATCGCCATGGCCCAGTACGCCGCACTGGCCTGGCGTTCCATCGTCAGGTGCTGCTGCAGGCCCTCCAGCAGGGCGCCATCCATTGGTTGGGCCATTGCCCGTCCGGCGGGCCCAGTGGCCACGGGGCTGCTGGTGGTAGTGCTGGTGGTGGACTGCACCATGGTGTTGTCGATTAGCTTTTGCACCGTAGCCACAGAGTTCCCAAAGGATTCAAAGGAAAGGTGTTGCAAATGGCACAACAGCAGGTAATTCTGCGTCCAATCAGCGCTGTTGGCCGTCCGTGGCAGGCATCAGCGTCCATAGGCTGATTCAAGAGTTAGACCTCACCGCAGAGGTTGTCGCCATGCCCAAGCCCATCGGCCCCAGCAACGACGCCCCTTCTCCCCTCGGCCAGCGCGGCCCCAGCGCTGACAAGAAAAAGGGCTGCAAGCAGAGCAAGTGCTCCCACTGGAAGGGCGGGAAATGCCGATGTGGCCGCGACTAGTCGTGCTGTTCCAGGGTTGGTACCAGCGCTAATGCCGCAATCAGCCCAAAAACCATAATTAATAGTGCCGGCGCCATGGCTGAGCCCACTCGCTCATCACTGGCGTATTGGAACACCCGCACCGCCAGGGTGTCGAAATCGAACGGGCGCAGCGCCAGGGTGATCGGTAGCTCCTTCACTACATCAACAAACACCAGAAGCGAACCCACCATCAGGGGGCCTCTGAGCAGGGGCAGGTGAATGCGGCGCAGCACCCCCAGCCAGTCGCAACCCAGGCTGGTGGCTGTTTCGTCGATGCTCGGAGGGATTCGCTCCAGAGCAGCATCGAGCCCTTGTTTGGACACGGCGATGAAGCGATCGCCATAGCCCCAGAGCAGCAGTAGCACCGGGCTGAACCCCAGGGGGCCGCCCAGGATGATCAGACCAAGCGCCAGCACGCTGCCGGGAATGGCATAGCCGAGCCCGGCCACGAAGCTCAGCTGTCGCACCAGGGGTTGGGGGCTCCAGCGTCTGGAGATGGCCAGCAGCAGGGCGGCCAGGCCGGTGACGCCGGTGGCCAGCAGGGCCAGGCCCAGGCTGCGGCTTGCTAGTTGGCCCAGTTCGGTGATGGATTCGGCCTCAAGACCTTGCCAGCCCTCCTGCACCCAGAGCACTGGAATCGCCAATGCGCCAAGTGGTGGTAGGGCACAGAGGAGTTGGGCGAGCGCCGAGCGCCAGCCCGTTAAGGGCCAGACGTGCCCGCCACCGCCGCTGCCATCAAGATTCCAGCGGCGGCTGCGTTGGCGGAGCAGGCGCTCGGTGGCGATCAGCACAGCCACGATCCCCAATGCAACCAGCGACAGGAGGGCGGCGCCCTGGGGATCCCCATCCACCTGCCAGCGATCAAGGATTCCGGCCGAGAGGCTGGGCACCCCCAGCAGGCGTACAGCGCCTAACTCATTCACCACCTCCATGGCGCTGAGGGCGACGCCAGCTCCGATCGATGGCAGGGCGATCGGCAGGGCTACCCGAAAGAAGCTGCTCCACGGTCCCACCCCAAGGCTGCGGCTGGCTTCCAGTAGGCGCCGGCCACTCACCGAGAAGCTTTCGGTGCTCAGCAGAAAGACATAGCTGTAATTGGCAAGGGTGAGCAGCACGATGGCCCAGCCCAGGCCGTGAATGCGCATCCCTCGCTGGCTGCCCCAGTCGACCAGGCTTGCGGCCAGCAGGTAGGCCGGAAACGCCATCGGCACCAGCTGGGCAATGCGCAGCCAACGGCGGCCCGGGAAGCGGCAAACCGCCGTGAGCCAGCCAATGGCCGTTCCCAGAATCGCGCCTAGGAGGCCTTCGCCGGCAACCAGTTGCAGGGTGCCCTGCACCTGACGGGCCCCATCGAATCCGAGCGCCAATGGCGCATTGCCGCCACTGATCAGTGCATCCTTCAGCAGGGTCAGTAGTGGCAGCAAGGCAAGACCGCACGCCACCATGACAACCACAAAGAGCCCGGTCCGGCTGTTGGAGGGGACCGGGCTTTGGGATGTTGCGCCTTGGGTCGTGGAGGGCGTCAACGCTTTGAGCGCTCGTTACTCCCAGCCAGCCTCGGTCATCAGTTGCACCGCCTCGCGGTTGCGCAGACCTAATTGCTCCATCGATACCGTAGATGCCTTGAACGTTCCGAAGGCCTTGAGGGTGGTGTTGTTGCCCCAGCCCTTCAGGGGGTACTCGTTGTTGGCGGCGGCATAGCCCTCTCCTGAGGTGGGAGAAGCGAGGAATTCCAGCAGGCGACGGGCTGCTTCCGGGTTGCGGGAGCTGCGGGTGACTCCGCCGGCGGTCACATTGACGTGGGTGGGGTTGGGCCACACCACGTGCACCTTCTTGGCGGTTGCGCGGTCGGCTGTGTTGTCGCCGCTGAGCAGGCGGGCCAGGTAGTACTGGTTGGCGATGGTGGCCCCGCACTGCCCCTGGCCCACGGCCCGCACCATGGTGGTGTCGGAGGTGAAGAAGGGTTCCTTCATGTTGGCAACAACGCCTCGGACCCATTTCTGGGTTGCCGCTGCACCGCGACGCACCAGTTCATCGGCCACGAGCGACTGGCTGTAGACGCTGGCCCGGTTGCGAAGACAGAGCTTGCCCTTGAACTCGGGCTTGGCGAGATCGGCATAGGTGCGGATCGACTTGGGGTTCACCGCGGCCGTGTTGACCATCACTGGGCGGGCGCGGCGGGTCAGGGCAAACCAGCGCCCACCGGGATCCCGCAGGTTGGCGGGCACGTCCTTTTTGAGTTCCGGTGAAGAGATTGACCGAAACAGATTGGCCTCCTGGGCTCGATAGAGCCGGGCTGCATCCACAAGCACCAGCAGGTCGGCCTTGCTCTTGCTGCCTTCGCTCTTCAGGCGTTGAATAAGTTCGTCATCCTTCCCTTCGAGCAAGTTCACCTTGATGCCAGTGCGTCTGGTGAACTCGCTGTAAAGCTGTTTGTCGGTGTTGTAATGGCGACCCGAGTAGACATTCACTTCCTGGGGCCGGTTCTGGGCCATGCTGGCCACACCGATAGCACTGGCCAGGGTGGTAGCGGCGAGAGCTGTGGTGGCCAGAGCTGTGGTGGGAATGGCGGTGAGTTTGAAACGCATAACAACCAATGTCAGATGGGTTGAATCGGGACTATCTCAATCATGTCGAGTGCCGTCGGATAGCCCCGTAATGAATGCAAGGGGCCGGCGTAGCAATTGATACGCCGGCTGCGTCGTGACGCGATCAGAAGCGGAACGTGGTCTGAATTACGCCACCCCAGGTGCTGTCGCCACCAGCAGCTTGATAGCTGGGGGCATAGAAAATGCCCGGCGTGATCGAGATCTTGTCAGTAACTTGGTACTTATAGAAGATCTCCCAGAGGAAGCTTTCAGATGATTGCTCTGAGGTCGCATTGCTTGCAAACGGGGCTTGGCCGAAGGCAAAACCAGCGCTGTTGCCCTTCTGGAAGACATCCTTCCACTGGAAGCCAACCATCCAGGACTGGATATCGCCAGCGCTAGAACCACTCACATCAGAGAAGCCATAGCCGGCGGATATGGAGGGCATCCAGCTGGCATCAGTGGGCTGCCAGAACGCTCCAATGGAAACGCTGTTAGAGGTTTGACCAGTTGTTAGAGAAACCAGGCTGGAAGCCAGGTTACCGTCGCGACCCACCTGGGAACCTTCAGTTCCGTAGCGATAGGCAAGAGCAGCCCCCCAGTTTTCGCCACGGGCGCCTAACTGGGTTGTAACGTTAATTCCAGAGTCTTCGCTAAAAGCGCCAATCGAGGAATCGCCAAAGCCTCGAGACGAGATGTAGCTGGCGTCGAAGGTCAGGAAGGGATTTCCTTTCTTAACATTTTGCTTCCACTGGAACCCGAAGCCGGCGCCTGTGGCCTTGTTATAGGTGCCAGTAGCGCCCGACAGACCGAAGAAATCAAGTAGGCCTGAATCGTAAACCTGTGGACGGAAGGACAGTAGTTCGGTGTTGCGAACCAGAGCACCTGCTGTCAGTTTGACCTCGTTGCCCACCGGGAAGGTGTAGAAAAGACGGTCAATTCTGACGTCAGAATCTGTTCCAGTGGCTTTGTCAAGATGGAAGATATTGCTGCTGGAGCCGAAAGGGGTAGTAAAATTTCCACTACGAAGACGGCCCCGCAATAAGTCCTTGCCTGTATAGCTGGTGTCGAAGCTCAGGCGATAATCGTAGTTGAATGTGGTTGCGTTCCGACGATTATTCTTGTCGGCTCCTGTCCCACCCACTGTTGCATTGTTGTTAGGTAGGCCGGCAATTATGAAGCTGGCTTCACCACGCAACTTGGTGGTGGTAGAAAACTGCTGGCTCTCCAGAGTCCCCACCTTCGCCTCGAGGCCATCCACGCGGCCCTTAAGCACGGCGAGTTCTTTGTTGAACTCATCCATCAGGCGTTGCAGTTCATCGGTCACCTCGGTGACGCGGTCGAGGCAGGCGTTGAGCAGGGCAGCCGCTTCAAAGCGGGTCATGGCCTGGCCACCCTTGTAGGTGCCATTGGGATAGCCGGCCACGCAGCCGTATTTCTCCACCAGGTTGCTCAAGGCCTGGTAGGCCCAGTCGGTGGGCCGGATGTCGGAGAACTGGTTGACGCTGGTTACCTGATTTTTGGATCGCCAGGCCTTGAGTTCGTCGATTTCTTGCTGCTCCATGTAGGCGCTGATGTCCTCACGGCTATGCAGCGACGCGAATTCACCCGCGGCTGCGGTTTCGGGGGCGATGACGGCAGGCAGCACCAAGCCAAGGGCGGCCGGTGCTAGCAGCATGCGCTGGAATGGATTCATGAACTCCTCACAACAGAAGTAAGTAAGTCGATTCCCAACGGAAGGAAATCAACTGAGCTACTTCTATTGGATGCCACAGCATCGATGGACTGGTATTGATTCAAATCTGGGTATCAAAAGTCACCTATCCTGGTGCGGAGGGTTATCTGTGGACAATATTGCCTTTGTAACGCCATCTGCTTTTGCATCATGGTTGCGAGCTGCTGCAAGGCAGGCGTTCTGCCATGGATGTGTTGTGGAGATCAAAGTCGCTCAATCGGTGCTGCTGTCAACTGACACAGCGGGCACCTGGCTGCAACTTTCGTTCATCAGTGGTTTTGGCCGTCTGTCTGATTCAGAACTCACACTGGCCTTTGTTGGCCCTGGTGATCTGCAATTGATTCGGATCCCTGCGGGTTGTGCAGCTTGCCTGGAGGCGTTGACGGATCTGTCGGTGGTCTGGGGTGATTCGCCAGAGGTTTGCGGGCTTGGCGACGATCTGATCGGGGACTGGATGCTGCGTTTGTTGCGGCTACGCAGCCACTTCCAGGCTGATCGGCGTCTACAAAGTTTGTTTCAGGCGCTGATCTGGCAACACGGTTGCAGGATTGGCCAGGGATATTGGCTGCCGTTTCCTTTATCTCATGAGCGATTGGCCGAGCTGATCGGTTCAACGCGCCCGACGGCAACGAGAGCTTTGCAGCAACTGCGGCAATCTGGGCAGCTCTGGGATCACCCTGATCAGCCTGGCTGGTTGTTCCGACCGGAGTTTCTGACGCTGGCTTAGCGGCTGCGCTGGACGCGCACGGGCACCAGCACGGGTTGCATCAGGCCGCCACCACCGTTGTCATCATCGGAATCAGTGGCGAGCCAAAAAGCCAAGCCAAACAAGGCGACAACGCCGGAGAAAAGGATCAGCTCGGTCATGGCGTTTGATTTCGCTTTGCTAAGCGTAGCTAGCTCAGCGAGGTGTTTGTGTAACAAAAGCGTCCGCCTCGGACGGTTCTCACGCCAACGGCGCAAGCGCTAGCAGCGCTCCGCCGATGCTGAGGGCACCTGCCAGGCGCCGTCTCCAGCTGGGGGCCAGCTGGCGGATCACGGCGAAACTTGCACCCACCACCGCCGCTGAGCTGAGGCTCGCCCCCAGCCACCAGCCCAGCAGATCTGCGCTGCTGCCTGTGGCCTCCTGGCCATGCAGCATGGCGTGAATAGCCACTCCACTTGCCAGCACTACGGCCAGCAGCTGGCCCTGGCGAGCAGCCAGCGCTAGGCCAAGACCAGACACCATCAAGGCTGCTAACACCTCGGCGCCTGGCAGGTTGCCCCCTAAGGCCCCATACAAGCCGCCAGCAATCGCAGCGGCTAGGGCCACCAGCAATAGCGATGGGCCGGCCAAGGCTGCAGCGCCGCCAACGCCAAGTAGCAACAGCAGGTGGTCTAGCCCAAGCAGCGGGTGGCTTGCTCCTGCGGCCAAGCCCGCGCTTGCCAGGCCATGGGCACCCGCTGGCAGGGTCGACAACAGGCTGAGGGCCAGGCCAGCGGCGGCGGCCGGGGCCAGTTTGCGCAGGGTGGTGGACATCATGAAATTGGCTGGATCCTCTGAGTCAGTATTCCGCTCAAGCGAAGCCCTTGCCGGGATCTTTGGCAACGCACACCTGCAGTTGCCGGCGCAACTGGGCGTGGTCGAGATTTTTACCGATCATCACGATCTTATTCTTGTGTCCTGAGCCCTCTGGCCAGTCGGAATCGTCGATCGAGAAGCGCTTGCCAGCCAGGTGGAATACATGGCGGCGCTCACTTTCGTTGAACCAGAGGATCCCCTTGGCGCGAAACACCTCGGCTGGCAGCTGGTTGTCGAGAAAGTTCTGAAATTTGCGCAGGGCAAAAGGCCCCTCTGACGCAAACGACAACGAGGTGAATCCCTCGATGGCGGCGTGGTCGGGGTCATCGGCGTGATCGTGCTTGTGATGGTCGTGATCGTGGTGCTCATGATCATGCTCGTGCTCGCAGTGGCCGTGATCGTGGTCGCAGGAGCTGTGGTCTGGCTCGGCGCTGAGCTGCTGCTGGGCAACGATTTTGTCGCTTTCGAACAGCCCCACGCTGAGTAGTAGGGGCAGGGGCACTTCGCCCTTCACCGAGCGCAGGATGCGGGCATCGGTCTTGATCTCGCGCAACTGGGCCTCCAGGGCCGCCAGCCGCTCTTCAGCTACCAGGTCGCATTTGTTTAGCAACAGCATGTCGCTGTAAACGATCTGGGCTCGGGCCACCTCGCCCTCCAGCAGCTCGTCGCTGAAGTTTTCGGCGTCTACCAAGGTGATGATCGAATCGAGCCTGGTGGCATCTCGCAGGTCGCTGCCGAGGAAGGTCATGGCCACCGGCAGGGGATCGGCCAGGCCGGTGGTCTCCACCACCAGATAGTCCACCGGATCGGGGCGCTCCAGGATGCGGTACACCGCCTCGAGCAGTTCGCCGTTGATTGAGCAGCAGATGCAGCCGTTGCTCAGCTCCACCATGTCTTCGCCGGTGGCAACAATCAGGTCGTTGTCGATGCCGATTTCACCGAATTCATTGACCAGCACGGCGGTTTTGACCCCCTGCTGATTGCTGAGAATGTGGTTGAGCAGGGTGGTCTTACCCGCCCCCAGAAAGCCGGTGAGGATTGTCACGGGCAGGCCCGTGGGGGTGGCACTGGCGGTCATGGAATGGGGCATGGCTTGGCTGTGATGACCCTAGGAACCCTTTGCTGCATTCCATTGGAGCTGGGGTTAGCTCGACTCAAAACTGGAAGCTGGTTTTGATCAGGGCGCCGAATTGGTTGGACCCACCCCCATTACCCCCAGGATTGTTGAGCACGAAGATCGCCGGAGTCACGGAGATGGCGTCGGTGACCTGCCACTGGTACCACCACTCCCAAGCCCACACGCCGGATTCGCTGGCAGCCCCATTGCGGGTGGCACTTGCAAAGGCGGGTTGGCCCACTCCCATGCCAAAGCTGTTGCCCTCAGCCAGCACATCGCTCCATTGCAGGCCCACCATCCACGACTGGCTGGTGCGCAGGTCTGAGCCGGAGCTGCCGTTGACGCCGTAACCAGCGCTGATCGAGGGCAGCCAGCCACTCTCGGCCGGCTGCCAGAAGCCGCTGATGCCAAAGGCATTGGTGTTGACGCCGTTCGCCTCGATCTCGGTGGTGATGAAGGGGGTGGCACCCGGCACACCCACACCGGCCTCGACATAGGAATAGAGCGCGGCGATGCCCCAGTTCTCCTGGCCGTAGCCCAACTGCACCGTGCTGGTGCCGGCTGAGCTGCTGCTGAACAGACCCTGGGAGGAATCGGCACCATTACCTGCCACGTAGTTAGCGCTCACGCTCCAGCCGTTCTGTTGCCACCAGAGGCCCAGGCCTGGGCCGAGGTTTTTGTTGTAGGCCAGCGGTGCACCGTTGAGGGTGAGCGCGTTGAGGATGGTGTCGCCTGGATAGGCGCTGGGCCAGAGGGCGAGCATGTCTTCTTGGCCCACCCGGCCGCCGAGGGTGGCGGTGAACTGACCACCGATCGGAGACTGCCCAAGCGGGAACTGGTAGAAGAGCTTGTCGATGCCCACCACGTCGGGGCCGCCCTCCTCCTGGAAGGCGATCTCCAGGGTGGAGAGGCCGCCGCCGAAGGCATTGCGATCGCCATCGAAGTTGCCAGCCCGCAGCACCGTGCGCAGCAGATCCTTGCCGCTGAAGCTGGTGTCGAGGTTGAGCTGCAGGTCGTAGTTGAACGTGACCTGCTCACCGGCGGGGTTGTTGCTCACCCCACCCACCACAAAGGTGGCCAGGCCGGAGAGCTTGGTGGTGGTGGAGAACTGACTGGCTTCCAGTTCCCCAGCCTTGGCCTCGAGGCCATCGACGCGGCCCTTGAGGATGGCGAGTTCCTTCTCGAACTCCGCCATCAGGCGCTTGAGCTCGTCGGTGACTTCAGTGACGCGATCGAGACAGGCGTTAAGCAGGGCGGCGGCCTCAAAGCGGGTCATGGCCTGCCCACCTCTGAAGGTGCCGTTGGGGTAGCCGGCCACGCAGCCGTAACGCTCGACCAAGTTGCTGAGGGCCTGGTACGCCCAGTCGCTCGGGCGCAGATCGGTGAATTGGCTGATGCTGGTGACTTGCTCCTGGCTGCGCGCGTAATGGTTGACGCGCTCAAGGTTGAGCTCGGCTGCTGCAGCCGCGTTAGGCGTCAGCAGGCCCAGGACTGCCGGTGCAGCCATTAGTTGTCGGATCGATGCCATTCCGTTGATTACCCAGGCTTGAGGAGGCCGCCACGAGGGACGCTCCAGGAATGATAACGGTTCTCATTCATGTTTTGATCAAGTCGCGATCCGGTCGCGATCCACGCTTCCGCCCTTGTTGTCCCCTTGTTTCAGTGAATCGCCTGCCAGCTTTGGATCAGGGCCTGTTGGCTGGCCCGGTCACAGCGGCCCTGAAGGCCGTTCACGATCAGGCATGTGTTGGCGCTGAGGGTGGCCACCAGGCTGCTGGCGGAGCCATCGCCCGCTGGAGCCAGGCCGTCGGCCACCAAGGGCTCGGCTGAAAGGGGAACGCCGCTGAGGGAGCTGATGCGCTGCAGGGCCTTGCTGGGCGGCAGTTGTTCGCTGAACAGCATCGGAACCTGCTCCTGCTTGAGCTGCTGCACCACGGACTGGAAGGCCTGGGGCCGCAGGTTGTCGCTGCTGCTCATGGAGTCGACAAGGGGCAGCTCCTGGAGCCCGTAGGCCCGCGCCAGGCTGGCGAAGGCGCGGTGCCCGCTGGCCAGGGGCCGGGCCACGGGGATGGTGGAAAACTGTTGGCGGTTCCAGCGGTCGAGCTGGCCGAGCACGGTCGTCATCGCCCTGGCCCGGGCGGTGATGCGGGGGCTGGCAGCGGGTTTGAGCTGCTCGAGCTGCTTGGCCACCAGCTGCACCATGGCGCTGGCCTGGCCGGGGTCGTGCCAAACGTGGGGATCCCGATCGCCGTGATCGTGGAGATCGGCGTGGGCGTGGCCAGCGGCGTGCCCTTCCTCCTGGTGGTCGCCTTGGCTGTCCTGCAGCACTTTGAGTTCGGGGCTCCCCGGGACGGCCCGCTCGGCCACCGCCACCGCCTTGCTCTGCTCAGCCAAGGAGGGGGTGAGGCCATACCCATTGATTAGCACCAGCTGGGCCTGGCTGAGGTCGCGGCTCTGCTGCGGTGTCAGCCGGAACTGGTGCGGGTCATCTCCCGGTTGCAAGAGGCAGCGCACCCGCAGGTCGTCTGCGGCTAGGCGCTGGGTGATGTCACAGAGCACGCCATCGCCGGCGATCACTTCGGCGGGTGGGGTGGATCCGCAGACGGCCAGGGCCAGAGCCCCGGCCAGAGGCAGCGCCAGAGCAACGGTGAGGCGGAGTGGCGTGTGCGATCGGTGCGTCACAGAGACAGACCAGCCAGGCCCAAACTTTGTTGAATGATAATGGTTCTCAAGTTGTACCGGCTGCCCGCGGCTGGTGCTGGGGTGGCTGCTGATGGTGCATGGGTGGCTGTTGAAGGTGCGGGGACGGTGGGCCACGCAGAATCGACGGGTTTGCGTTCCCCCCGCCATGACCAGGCCCCACGCCTTGCTGATGGCCGGAGTGCTGCTCGTCTTCTATCTGGATGGCTTTGTGCTGGGGGCGCCCGTGGCTCTGCTGCTGGTGTGGGCTCTGCTGGGCGTGTTGGTGCTGGTTGGTTTTCTGCGGCATGCCGGCCATGGCCCTGCCGGCAGGGTTCAGTGGCCAGCAGTGGCCCTGGCGGCCCTGGCCGCCCTCGGGGTGCTGGCCCTGACGCGCGGCGCCTCTGCCTCGGTGGTGCTGGCCACCGCCCTGGTTGGGGCGGCCGGTGGAGCGCTGGAGGCGGCAGGCCGATCCAGGCACCGCTGGCAAGGGGTGGCAGCCCCGGTGTATTGCGGAGCCTTTGCCGGCATGACCTCCCAGCTGGTGCTGGGCCATCCGGCCTGGGTTGTTCTGGCAGGGGGCCTAGCTGGGCTGGTGTTGTCGGTTCTGAGCGACAGCTGGAGCGGCATCGGCGGCAAGCTTGGCACCACCGCATTCCTGGGGGTGGTTGGCGTCATGGGCCTGGCCGTGGCTGCTGGCGCGATGGGCTCGGGCGCCAGCCTGCATCCCTTCACTGCCGTCGAGCGCAGCTTGGTGCTGATCCTGTCACTGCTGTCCCCGCTGGTGACCCACGCCCTCAGCTACCGCTTGGGCCTGGGTGTGGTGCTCGGCTCGGCCCTGCCCTCGATGCTGCTGGCCATCCTGCTGGGGGCTCTGCCAGCTGCCCTCCAGCTGGAGCCGGTGCCCCTGAGTGATGCCTGGCTGGGCGCCAGTTTCGTCGGCATGACAGCTCCAGAGCAGCTCGCCCCGCGCCCGGTGCCCCTGCTGCTGGCGATGGGTCTGCTGTTCGCCCTGCTGAGCTTCAGCTTCGCTCCGCGATTGGCGGGGATCGGCGGAGACCTCGGGGTCACGGCGGCGGTGTCGGTATTTGCTGTGCTGGGAGCGCGGGTGCTGGTGCTCGACCGTCGTTAGGTTTGCGGTTGCCCTGATGGTGTTGCGTGTCGCTTGAGGTGAGTGAGCTGCGGGTGCGCCGCGGCGGCGAGCTGGCTCTCGACGGTGTGGCTTTTGAGCTCGAGCCCGGCACGCTCACCGCCCTGGTGGGCCCCAACGGCGCTGGCAAAAGCACCCTCCTGCAGGCCATTGAGGGTCAGCTGCCAATCGAGAGCGGTTCGATCCGGCTCGATGGGGTGCCCCTCACCTTGGCCCTGGCGCGGCAGCAGTTGGCCCTGATGCCCCAGCGGGGGGAGATCGCCTGGCACTTTCCGATCACTGTGCGGGAGTTGGTGGCCCTGGGGCGGATGGCCGCCAAGCGTCCTGGCTGCTGCGATGTGGAAGCCGCCCTGCAGCGGGTGGGCCTGGCTGGGTTGGCGGGCCGGCGCCTGGATCAGTTGTCCGGTGGCCAGCAGCAGCGAGCCCTGCTGGCCCGCACCCTGGTGCAGCCAGCCAGGCTGCTGCTGCTGGATGAGCCCTGCGCTGCCATCGACCCCCCTTCACGCACCCAGCTGCTCAAGGTGATGGGCCAGCTGCGCGATGCCGGTCTCACCCTGCTGGTGAGCAGCCACGACTGGGGCCGCGACCTCGACGCCTACGACCGGGTGCTGGTGCTCGATCGCTCCCTGCTCGCCGACGGCAGCCCCCAGCAAGTGCGCCAGGCCCTCGGCGACCTGCGGGTAGGCAACCACTGCTGCGGTTGATGGCCTGCTGCTGCTAGCTGGCCTGGCGCTGTTGACAGCTTCCGCAGAGCCCGAAAAATTCCAGGGTGTGAAATAGCAGCTGGAAGCCTGCGCTCTGGCCGCCGTCTAGGTGCACGTCGTGCATGGGGCAGTTATTAAGAACCACCGTGGCGCCGCAGTCGACACAGGTGAGGTGGTGTTCGTCGCGCTCTGTGGGGGCGAACAGAGCCTCGCCGCTGGGCAGGTGGCGGCAGCGGATCCAGCCCCGCTGCTGCAGCTGGCGCAGGTGGCGGTAAACCGTAGCCAGCCCCATGGGCTGGGAGCCTTGGCGCAGCAGGGCGTGCAGGTCCTGGCCGGAGAGTTCCCGGTCGGCTTGGCGCAACGCCGTAAGCAGTAGCTGCTGGCGGTCGCTTGACGCGGCAACCTGGGTGGGCATGGCCAGAGTGGCTGGGGCGTAGTTCGCTGATCCTATGGAGACTCTTTGGTGGCTGCTGCCCCTGGTGCTGGCGCTGGTGATCGGCGGCCTCTGCCCATTGGCCGGCACCTTGCTGCTGGTGCAGCGGCGCCTGTTCCTGGCCAATCTCGTGTCGCACGCGGTGTTGCCGGGTTTGGCCCTGGCGCTGGCCCTGCGGCTTGATCCGGGCCTCGGTGGGGTGATCAGCGGCCTAGCCGGTGCCCTGTTGGCGGAGCGGCTCAGCCGTGGTGATCGTTCTGGGGAAGGGGGCGATGAGGCGGTGCTCAACACCGTGCTGGCTGGCTTTCTCGGTTTAGGGGTGCTGTTGATTCCCCTGCTGCACATCCGGGTCGATCTGGAGGCGGTGCTGTTTGGCGATCTGCTGGCCGCCGCTCCTGCCGACCTGCTGCGCAGCCTGCTGGCCCTGGTGGCAGTGCTGCTGCTGCTCGCCTGGCGCTATCACCACTACGTGTATCTGGGGGTGGATCCCCTCGGCGCCGCCAGTGCTGGTTTGCCGGTGCAGCGGCTGCGGCTACTGCTCACCCTGGTGACGGCCTTCACGGTGGTGAGCGCCATGACCGCCGTGGGGGTGGTGCTGGTGATTGCCTTGATGGGTGCTCCGGCCCTAGTGGCTTTGGCTGGAGCCGCCAGCCTGCGCCGAGCCCTCTGGCGCTCAGCCCTGGTGGGTATGGGGATCAGCGGTGGCGGCTTTCTGTTGGCGATCCAGCCAGCTGTGAACCTGCCGCCCGGTCCCTTGATCGGGGTGCTGTGCATGGGCCTGCTGCCCCTGGCCTCACTGCAGCACCGGCGCCTATCAGCCAGCGGGTAGCCACAGGGCCAGGCGCACCGGCTTGGCCAGGGGTTGCAGGCTGAGGCTGCTGCCATCCACCAGCACCGGCTTGGCGTGGCTGCCTGAGCGCAGGGTGAGCAGCAGCTGCTGGCGGGTGGGATCAAACAACATCGGCGCTGCCGGCTCCACCTCCCAGCCCTTCAAGGAGCGTTGCTTGAGCAGTTGGCCGCGGCGATCGAGGGCCAGCATCAGGGGCTGGGATCCCTGCGCCCAGTTGCTCACTACCAGCCAGACCCGATCCCCACCCCGGTCGCAGGCGCTGGCCAGGACGGCTTCGCTGCCGATCCAAAGCTGCCGCGGCGGTTGACCCGGCTCCACCAGCTCTAGGGAGCGCCGGTAGTCGGGCCAGTGCCGCACAAGTAGGGCGCGGCCGCTCACGGGGCAGAAACTGCTGAGCTCCCTACTGCCGGGCAGCAGCTGGCGCCGGCGGGGCTGGCCCGGCAGGTTGTGCAGGGTGAGGCCTTCCAGTTCAGGCACCACCACCCCGCCTCCCTCGGGGATCAGCTGCATGGGGCCAGAAGCAGAGTGGGGCAGGGGCCATTGGCGCCCCTGGGCGGTACGCACGCTGGTGCTCCCCGGATCCAGGGCGGTGGTGGACGATTGCACCAGCAGGTCGCCGCGTCGGTTGCTACTCAGGTGGGCAAACAGCAGGGCTGCGTCGTCTAGGGGTTGAAGCCCACCCGCCACCGGTTCCGAGAGGCGCCGCGGTTCGCGCACCAGGTTGTGTTGCTGCAGCGGCAGCAGCCAGAGACGGTGGCTGCCCATGCCATCACCACTGAGCACGGCCACACCGGCACCGTTGCCGAGGGGCTGCACTTGGGCCAGCTGCGGCCACACCGGGGTTAGCGCCTGCCAGCTGCCATCGCGCCGTTGCAGCTGCAGCTGTTCGCCGCCGGCCACGGGCACCACCGCCAGCAAGCGCGGCCGGGGGTCCCAGAGCCACTGCTGGCGGCCCAGGGGCAGGTTGCGGCGGTCGACCCCTGCCAGCAGCAACCGCAATGGTCCGGGGATGGTTTGGCCTGGAAGCAGCAGCAGGCGCAGGGGGTTGCTTTCCCCCAGCCACATCCAGGCCAGCTGGGGCTGCAGGCTGCTGGAGCCCACCAGGCTGGATCTGCTCATCGGTCGGCTGAAGCGCAGGTCTAGGGCTGCTGGACCGGAGCTGGCGCTGCTTGACTCCAGCTCCAGCAGCCGTGGTGGGCGTCGTAGCAGTAGTTGTTGCTGCAGCAAGGCCAGGGCGACTCCTGCCGCCAGCACCAACGTGATCCGTTGCCCCGTTGCCGTCATGGTTCCAGGGGGCGCTTGGGCCGGGCAATCGGAGTGATTCGCTGCGCTACCACCACGCTGCGGCTCTGGCCGTTGCCTTCTTCAATAGCCATGGTGCCTTCCACCGCCAGCCATTGATCCGCCCGGGGCGGCGGGCCGGCAGGCCAGCGCACAGGCAGGCCCACCGGGGTGGCATCGGCGAGACAACAGCGCACCAGCAGCCTGGCCAGCTGGGGGGGCTCACCCGGCTGGGGCAAGACAAAGCCGCTGATCCGCACGGGATCACCCGCGTAGAGGCTGGGGTCGGGTTGGCTGCGCAGCAAGCGCACCCAATCGGTGAGGCTGCGCTGGGCTGGCGGCAGCAC
>NZ_JAGQCO010000079.1:0-5000 GCF_024346235.1 Cyanobium sp. BA5m-21 | reverse complement strand
CACAGACAATTCTATTTCGCCGAGCCTCTCTCCGAGACAGCGCCCAGATCGTTACGCCTTTCGTGCGGGTCGGAACTTACCCGACAAGGAATTTCGCTACCTTAGGACCGTTATAGTTACGGCCGCCGTTCACCGGGGCTTCAGTCGCCAGCTTCGCTTACGCTGACCAGCTTCCTTAACCTTCCGGCACTGGGCAGGCGTCAGCCCCCATACATCGTCTTGCGACTTAGCGGAGACCTGTGTTTTTGGTAAACAGTCGCCTGGGCCTCTTCACTGCGACCACCTTGCGGTGGCACCCCTTCTCCCGAAGTTACGGGGTCATTTTGCCGAGTTCCTTAGAGAGAGTTACCTCGCGCCCCTCGGTATTCTCTACCACCCCACCTGTGTCGGTTTCGGGTACAGGCCATGATGCCTTAACGGGTATAGGGCTTTTCTTGGAAGCATGACGTCACCAACTTCGCTGCCGTAGCAGCTCGCACTCACGCCTCAGCTCAAACCGTTTTCGCCGGTTCTCAACGCCTCGAACGCTTGGACCAGTAACCAACATCTGGCTTGGCTAGCCTTCTCCGTCCCCCTTCCCAAAACATCACAGGTACAGGAATGTTGACCTGTTGTCCATCGACTACGCCTTTCGGCCTCGCCTTAGGTCCTGACTAACCCTCCGCGGACGAGCCTGCCGGAGGAACCCTTAGGGTTTCGGGGCATGGGATTCTCACCCATGTTTTCGCTACTCAAGCCGACATTCTCACTTCCATGTAGTCCACGCCCGCTTACGCTAACGCTTCACCCCGCATGGAACGCTCCCCTACCATCGGAATCAATTAAGACTCAAATCCGCAGCTTCGGTACAATGCTTAGCCCCGTTCATTTTCGGCGCAGGATCGCTCGACCAGTGAGCTATTACGCACTCCTTTGAGGATGGCTGCTTCTAGGCAAACCTCCTGGTTGTCTGGGCAATCCCACCTCCTTTATCACTCAGCATTGATTTGGGGACCTTAGCTGGCGGTCTGGGCTGTTTCCCTTTCGACCATGGAGCTTATCCCCCACAGTCTGACTGCCTAGTTACACACAGGGTATTCAGAGTTCGTATCGATTTGGTACCGCTCTCGCAGCCCGCACCGAAACGGTGGCTTTACCCCCCTGCTGGAGCACTAGACGCTACGCCTCAACGTATTTCGGGGAGAACCAGCTAGCTCCGGGTTCGATTGGCATTTCACCCCTAACCACAGCTCATCCGCTGATTTTTCAACATCAGTCGGTTCGGACCTCCACTTGGTATCACCCAAGCTTCATCCTGGCCATGGTTAGATCACCCGGGTTCGGGTCTATAAACACTGACGATCGCCCTATTCAGACTCGCTTTCGCTATGGCTCCACCATTCCCGGTTTAACCTGCCAGTGCCTATAAGTCGCCGGCTCATTCTTCAACAGGCACACGGTCACCCGATTAGTCGGGCTCCCATTGCTTGTAAGCTCACGGTTTCATGTTCTATTTCACTCCCCTCCCGGGGTTCTTTTCACCTTTCCCTCGCGGTACTGTTTCGCTATCGGTCACACAGGAGTACTTAGCCTTACGAGGTGGTCCTCGCAGATTCACACGGAATTTCACGTGCTCCGTGCTACTCGGGATACAGCTAGGCCAACTTTGTTTTCGAATACGGGGCTTTCACCCTCTGTGGCGCGCCATTCAAACGCTTCTTCTAACTCTGTTGGTCCACGTTGCTGTCCCACAACCCCGATGCTCGGAAGCATCGGTTTAGGCTCTTCCCCGTTCGCTCGCCGCTACTCAGGGAGTCGTTTTTACTTTCCTTTCCTCCAGCTACTAAGATGTTTCAGTTCGCTGGGTTGGCTCGTGCCGCCCTATGGATTCAGGCGGCCGTTCTAAGGGTTGCCCCATTCGGAAATTCCCGGATCAAAGCGTGTTTCCAGCTCCCCGAGACTTATCGCAGGTAACCACGTCCTTCATCGCCTCTGTGTGCCAAGGTATCCACCGTGAGCCCTTTGTAGCTTGACCAATTTTAACTCCCAGTCCTTCAGGCTGTTGAGGCCTATTCTCTCTAGATTCACCTACACTTAATACTCAAATCTCTTTGAACACCTAATGCGGTTTGAATGCCAGGATCAAACTCCCAAACCCTCGGCGGGCTCAGAAGAAAACTGGAAGCTCTCGGCTCTAAAAACTCAATAGAATTTTCTTGATACCAGCTTTAAGCACTATCCATTGCTGGATGATACTTAAGCCGGAATCAAGCATCCATGAGATGCTTTATTTCCAGACTTTACCTATGCAGTTGTCAAGGTTCTGCTGACATTCAAACAGCCCTGTCTCCAGGGCAGGATTGAATCCAGCGTCTTTTCAACCAAACTTACTAACCAACTATCTGGTTAACTCATTAAGAATGAAAAGAAGCTGAAATCTTCAGCGAACAACAGTCAAGATCACAAACACAGCAAAACTCCTTACTGCAAAACTTGCAGTTACAGATTGAGGGATGAGCATCATCATTGGATGGAGGTTAGCGGACTCGAACCGCTGACATCCTGCTTGCAAAGCAGGCGCTCTACCAACTGAGCTAAACCCCCAAACACGAATGGGCCATCCTGGACTTGAACCAGGGACCTCACCCTTATCAGGGGTGCGCTCTAACCACCTGAGCTAATGGCCCAGGAGCTCTCGCCGCAACCTAGCTCGCCTTTCGGCTTGCCAGATCAAACACAAATAATTAAATTACATGTGCTCTCGGCTTTACCCACTGTGGGGTGACCTAGACAAAGTTTAGGAACTGAAATTAAGACCTTCATCTCCAAACTGATTGCTCAGTTCATCTTGAATTCTTAAATTGAGGTACCGATCGACCTTAGAGATGACAGAATCATGGCCTGAGAATAAATTACTCAGACATCACAATTAGTTATTGTATCCCTGTTAGGAGGTGATCCAGCCGCACCTTCCGGTACGGCTACCTTGTTACGACTTCACCCCAGTCATCAGCCCCACCTTCGGCATCCTCCTCCACAAGGGTTGGAGTAACGACTTCGGGCGTGGCCAACTTCCATGGTGTGACGGGCGGTGTGTACAAGGCCCGGGAACGTATTCACCGCAGTATGCTGACCTGCGATTACTAGCGATTCCTCCTTCACGTAGGCGAGTTGCAGCCTACGATCTGAACTGAGCCACGGTTTATGGGATTTGCTAGCTCTCGCGAGTTTGCTGCCCTTTGTCCGTAGCATTGTAGTACGTGTGTAGCCCAGGATGTAAGGGGCATGATGACTTGACGTCATCCACACCTTCCTCCGGTTTATCACCGGCGGTCTCTCTAGAGTGCCCAACTTAATGCTGGCAACTAAAGACGTGGGTTGCGCTCGTTGCGGGACTTAACCCAACATCTCACGACACGAGCTGACGACAGCCATGCACCACCTGTCACTGCGCTCCCGAAGGCACTTCCAAGTTTCCAAGGAATTCGCAGGATGTCAAACCCTGGTAAGGTTCTTCGCGTTGCATCGAATTAAACCACATACTCCACCGCTTGTGCGGGCCCCCGTCAATTCCTTTGAGTTTCACACTTGCGTGCGTACTCCCCAGGCGGAACACTTAACGCGTTGGCTACGACACCGAGGGGGTCGATTCCCCCGACACCTAGTGTTCATCGTTTACGGCCAGGACTACAGGGGTATCTAATCCCTTTCGCTCCCCTGGCTTTCGTCCATGAGCGTCAGTTATGGCCCAGCAGAGCGCCTTCGCCACTGGTGTTCTTCCCGATATCTACGCATTTCACCGCTACACCGGGAATTCCCTCTGCCCCTACCACACTCTAGTCTTACAGTTTCCATCGCCGAAATGGAGTTGAGCTCCACGTTTTAACGACAGACTTGTAAAACCGCCTGCGGACGCTTTACGCCCAATAATTCCGGATAACGCTTGCCACTCCCGTATTACCGCGGCTGCTGGCACGGAATTAGCCGTGGCTTATTCATCAAGTACCGTCAGATCTTCTTCCTTGATAAAAGAGGTTTACAGCCCAGAGGCCTTCATCCCTCACGCGGCGTTGCTCCGTCAGGCTTGCGCCCATTGCGGAAAATTCCCCACTGCTGCCTCCCGTAGGAGTCTGGGCCGTGTCTCAGTCCCAGTGTGGCTGATCATCCTCTCAGACCAGCTACTGATCGAAGCCTTGGTGAGCCTTTACCACACCAACTAGCTAATCAGACGCGAGCTCATCCTCAGGCGAAATTCATTTCACCTCTCGGCATATGGGGTATTAGCGGCCGTTTCCAGCCGTTATCCCCCTCCTGAGGGCAGATTCTCACGCGTTACTCACCCGTCCGCCACTAACCCGAAGGTTCGTTCGACTTGCATGTGTTAAGCACGCCGCCAGCGTTCATCCTGAGCCAGGATCAAACTCTCCGTTGTAGTTCACGTCCTATCGGCTTTCGCCTCAACCTGAATTGCTTCTCACCCGCTTCAACCCACTGGCGCAGGTCTCACAGTTGGAGCCCCTTCCTCTGACAGAAGGTTTCAAAGAGTGCATTCAGAAATTTCTTTCCTCTTGACTTTCCCGAATCCCAGATCCGGTCGCGCTCGCCTCTCCTATCGGCACACCAGCTCCTGTTCCCTCGTGAGAAGGCAACAAAAACTAACCAACAGGCGCGTCACGCTTTGTTTCTTTTTGACGGGACCTCACACCTTCACTGCTATTTCCGTCACTAGCTGATCTCTCAGCTAAAAAATCAAAGCTCCAACACCCTCCCTCTCAGGCGGTGCAGGCTCCCTTGATCCGTGACGCAGTGAAAGCGTCAGTTCCTAAACTTTTTAGTTGTCCAGGTGCTTCCGCTTCCTCCCCCTCTCGGGAGTTCTCGGCGGAACGTCGCCTCTCAGCGACTCAGAAAACTTACAACACCGTCGGCTCTCGCCTTCTTCGTCGTAAGCCTGCTCGCTTCGGGATCTTCCCCCTTGCGCGCAGTCCAAAAACATATCACCTCCAACGCCCTTCTGGCAAGGA
>NZ_JAGQCO010000078.1:0-6315 GCF_024346235.1 Cyanobium sp. BA5m-21 | reverse complement strand
GTGATCCATCCACAGGTGGATGGGGCGCCTGACGGCATCTCGATCTTTACCCGGTACAGCTGTCCAGTGGGAGTCGTCGAAGCGATAGAGACCGTGGTTGGGCCGAATGGCGTAGGTGCCATCAAAGATGGTCCAGGCGGTCAGTGCTTTGTAGTGAGACTCGGTCGGCTCTGGCGACCACATGACGGGAGTATTTTTGTTCTTCCAGGTGATGGCAGGGCGAGCTATGTCCTCTATTGCGCGATAGGCGTCAGCACCGTGGCGGCAGATGAAGTCATCGGCGCCGTTCTTGTCTCCGTTCAGCTCGCATGGCAAAAGCACAACCGAGACGGACGCGCCCTTGTCGGATAGGCGCCTGACCAAGCGGTGGAGAGCTTCGCGGACGGTGTCTTTGACGGTGACATCGCTGTCAAAAACCAAAAGCACCTGGCGCCCAGACCAGTCGATGTCGGCGAGTTCAGGGATCAGCTCTTGGTGCCCAACACGCTTATCCGTCCAGGCATCAACGCCCGACAGGCCGATGGTGGCGAAGCCATGGTGATTTAGGCAGTCGGCTTTTTTCTCGCCTTCTGTGATGCGGAGGAGTTTGCCCTTGCCAAGAGCACCCTTGGGCATCAGCGGGGAGAAGTAGGGGCGGCAGCCACCTCCCTTTGGCGAGAGATACTTTGGGGGCTTTTCGCCTTTGAGCTGATCGGGGTCGGGTTTAAGGCGAAAGAAGGGTTTGCCGTCATGGATGAAGGGTTCGCCTTCGGGGTCGTTCATCGGGACAACCCAGCCGCTTAAGGGGTAGCCCGTTAGCTCTTGGCTTTCCTCAGCGGTGACGACGCGGTAGAGAAGGCGGTAGTGAATTTCCGGCGGCAGTCCTGAGGCGATCAGCTCTTGGGAGGGGAAGGTTGAGAGGGACATGAAGCCTGTCTCTTGGATGCGAGGTCCGGCCCTGAACCGGGGAAAGGGAATACGTGTTCTTCGTTGGATCGGTGGTGTGCGTTTGTGGTTGGGGTTCAGGCCCAATCAATGACCCGCAGCATTGCTTTGCAGTTGGCAGACATTGCAGGAAGCAGCCATCAGATTTGTCCTGCAACGGCTATCGCTGGCACGTGCTCGTCGAGCCACTTGCGGACAGCCCAGCGAACTTCGGCTGCGGCGCTTCTCTCGTGACTGGCGGCTAACAAAAGGAGCCGGTCGTGGTCGTCTGCTGACAGGGCTAACTGAGTCGAAATGACTTGCCGGCCGGCCGCCTTGCTTGTATGTGACATGTAGTTAAACCGTTTCAGCCGCCCACCAGAACGACGAAACCATGCTGGTGTTTGAGTCCCACCTGCTAGCCGAGCACTTCACCTCTGAAATCAATCGGCTCTGGAAAGGCGCTGAGCTCGGCATCACCGAGCGGCTGCAACGCAAGCAGGCGCGACAGCAGGTGAGCTGCGGCAGCGGGGTGCAAAGGGGATAAGCGGGAAAAAGTGGGAACAACAACAAGCTCGCTCGGCAGCAGCTCCTGACCAGCGCCTGGATGACCCTGCGGAGGGGTTACTAGTTCTGCAGTAGCTAAGCCGAACTCAAGGCAAGGACGACTACTGGAGTCGCAAGTGAGTCTGCTGCTGAAATCGCAGCATCAAGGGAACTTATCGCAAATATTTTTACCTGAAATGCAACCAAAAATAAAGCCAGCATCTAGGGTTCAGCAAGGCAAACATTCGCAGCACTAATCCAGGCCTGAACGGGTACCAAACACAAAGGCAACAATATTCTTGCTTTTTGAACCCGACCTTTTATTTCTAGCCTTTTTTGATCCCTAAGGCAGGCTATAAACCATGTCACTTCAGGTCAACAGAACAAATATTCAAATTCGACCGGACCCTTCGCGGGTGTTTTTAAGGGCCTTCGAAACGAGTGGCAGGGAACGCATTCAACGAATTGTTGCTCGGGTCATGGCCCTAAGCCGCTCCGAGGCGGAGCGCGAAGCCGCCATCATGCTGGAGAGCTTTGAAGGCCGCCATGAAAAGCTGCAGGCCTTTCTACTCACTCGTTTCGGCCATGTGAGCGAGCATCTGATCACCGATCGGCCCCTAAACCGCTGTGAACGACTGCTGATCGGTGCCTATTTCACACTGGAATATTCCCTTGAAGCGGCGGCTCTCTTCAATCCATCGATCGTGCGGCATCCGGATCAGTCGGGTATAGATGAAGGCAGCATGCGCTTTCTCCTAAGCCTACGGGCTACGGGCGAAGGCCATATCTCCTCAATTGTTTTTCGCACTGGCGTAATCAACCGAGAGGGAGGTATCACCCTCGATCAGCCGAGCCCCTTTGTGGCAGCTGCTGATGTGCATCCAAACCCAAGCTATGAAAAGCATCTGTTCGAGCGAAAGCTTGTTGAAATGGGCTTGCTTTCGCATCTTGCTCAGCGGCTAATGGATCAGCTGCCTGATTTTTTCAGCTTTGAGGAACTCAAGGAATTAACCAACCAAGCCCTGCGCAGTGACCGTCTCGCCAATACAGACAGGGCGCAGATAGTGGAAAGCGTACTATCGCTGGCACGCGCGAATTACGAGCTCAGCTTCGACACAGGTGACGACTGCTCAGAGCGGGCTATCTTCCCCACCTCTCCCACCGAAAGTCGAGGCATTGAAGATGCACGATTTGTTGCTTTTAAGGAAGGCGGGCAGACTACCTATTATGCAACCTATAGCGCCTATGACGGTCAGCTTGTCTTCCCCCAGTTGCTGGAAACTAAAGACTTCACCAAGTTCAAAATAAGCACCTTAAACGGCCCTGAAGTGGCAAATAAGGGCATGGCCCTATTCCCAAGAAAACTTGGAGACTCATACGCCATGCTTTCCAGGCAGGATGGCGAGAATATCTATCTGATGTATTCAGACCAGCTGCACTTCTGGTATGAAAAGCGTATTTTGATGCGGCCCACCTACCCCTGGGAGTTCGTTCAGATTGGCAACTGTGGCTCACCAATCGAAACCGAAGCTGGCTGGCTGGTACTGACCCATGGCGTTGGACCAATGCGTAGATACACCATAGGCGCGATTCTGCTCAACATTAACGATCCAAGCCAAGTGATCGGCCGCCTCAAGGAGCCCCTGCTAGAGCCAACCAAGGAGGAGAGAGAGGGATATGTTCCGAATGTTGTCTATAGTTGCGGATCACTAATCCATGCCGATAAGCTGATCATACCTTACGCCATGAGCGATCAGTCAGCCACTTTTGCCACCGTATCCGTTAAGGAGTTATTGCGAAAATTGAAGGCCAACCCACTGGAGAAATATCCTTGAAGCCAAGATCTACTCAAAAAATTGCAATCGTTGGCGACTATCTGCCAAGGAAATGTGGGATCGCCACCTTCTCACACTCGGTTTATCGAGCTCTCTCCGACGACGCAGCCGACAACGAATGCTTCATCGTTGCGCTAAACGACGTTCCCGAAGGCTACGCCTATCCACCGGAAGTTCGTTTTGAGATTGCGGAGCAGGATTTAAGCAGCTATCGCCGCGCTGCCGATTTCCTGAATCTCACCGATACGGATGTCATCTGCCTCCAGCACGAATTTGGCATCTATGGCGGCCCAGCTGGCAAGCATATCTTAACGCTTTTGCGCCATGTCCATATCCCTGTGGTTACCCAACTCCATACGATCCTGGAGGAGCCCAGCGCAGAACATCTGCATGTGATGAAGGAGCTCGCCGCACTTTCAGCACGGATCATTGTGATGAGTGAACGGGGGCGCCGAATTCTTGAGGAAATCTACGGGTTGCAAGCAGATCATCTAGATGTGATCCCCCATGGTGTGCCAGACATGCCGTTTGTAGATCCCAACTATTACAAAGATCAGTTTGGTGTTGAAGGCAAAAAAGTTCTTCTTACTTTTGGGTTGATCTCGCCAGCCAAGGGGATAGAAAACGTTATCCGGGCCTTACCTGAGGTGGTCAAGGTATTCCCCGAGGTCGTCTATATCGTATTGGGTGCCACCCATCCCCACCTGCTACGCGAGCAGGGCGAAACCTATCGCTTAAGTCTTGAAAGGCTTGCCCTTGAGCTTGGGGTTAGAAAGCAGGTAATCTTTTACAACCGCTTTGTGAGCGCTGAAGAGCTTAAAGATTTTCTTGGTGTTGCGGATATTTATATCACTCCCTACCTCAACCGTGATCAGATAACTTCCGGTACCCTCTCCTATGCCTTCGGTTGCGGCAAGGCGGTGATCTCCACTCCCTACTGGCATGCAGAAGAGCTGCTTGCTGAAGACCGGGGCGTGTTAGTGCCCTTTCGCAACAGTGATGCAATTGCCGAAGCACTGATCGGTTTGTTGATCGATGAAGTGCGTAGACATGCCATGCGCAAGCAGGCCTACCTACTTGGTAGGGGCATGATCTGGAGCCAGGTGGCTGAACTTTATGCCAGCTCATTTGAGCGAGCCAGGCTAGATCGTGGCAACGGAGTGGAGCTGCACTCCCCAATCAAGCCCTTGGAGCAGGAACCGCGCGAGCTGCCGGCCTTAAGGCTTGAGCATCTGAAGAGAATCTCGGATTCAACAGGTATTTATCAGCACGCTAAATTCACCTTTCCCAATTTCAAGGAAGGATATTGCACGGATGACAATGTTCGCGCTCTGCAATTACTTGTAATGCTCGAAGAATCGGGGGATGCCACGCCCGATGTACAAGCACTGGCTACTTGTTATGCATCGTTTATTAACTATGCCTACATCCCGGGAACTTGCCGATTTCATAACTTCATGAGCTTCGAGCGCACCTGGCTCGATGAAGATGGCTCCGATGATTGCCTGGGCCGCACCTTGCTAGCCCTGGCTGCCTGTGTAGGCAGATCCCGCCGCGATGATTTGCGCCACTGGGCAGTGGATCTGTTTCAGCTGGCGCTCCCCTCGGTCACCAAAACAACGAGTCCACGGGCCTGGGCCCTTGGACTCAAATCTATCCACGAGTATCTGCGCAAGCTAAGTGGTGATCGAACCGTCGATCTGATGCGCGATACCCTCACCGATCAGTTACTGGTGGCCTTCGATCAAAACTCCGGTGATGAATGGCCCTGGTTTGAGGATGTGCTCAGTTACGACAATGCTTCCCTGCCGCACGCCCTGATCCTCAGTGGCCGCTGGTCGAATCGAAGCGAAGCCCTTGATGTGGGTCTGCGCAGTCTGCGCTGGTTGATGGCAGAGCAAACCGCTGAAGCTGGCCATTTCAGGCCAATTGGTTCCAATGGCTTCTACCGCCGGGGCCAGCAGCGGGCCACCTTCGACCAGCAACCACTGGAGGCCTGCGCTTCAGTGTCGGCTTGCGTTGAGGCCTGGTCAGCTACGGGCGATAGCTTCTGGCTCCGCGAGGCCTGGCGAGCCTTTGCCTGGTTCCTAGGCGACAACGACCTGCACCTGCCGCTCTATGACGCACGCACTGGCGGCTGCTTCGACGGTCTTCAAGACGACAGCGTCAACATGAACCAGGGTGCCGAATCAACTCTGGCTTTCCTCCTGGCTCTGCAGGAGATGCGACTAATCGAACTCGCTCGCCATTCAATCCCCAAGCCATGAATAAGATCCGCATCGGCGCCATAGGAGCGGGAGGGTTTGGCCTGTTTGCCCTCCAGCAGTTTCTACAAGTTGAGGGGGCGGAGCTGGTGGCCATGGCTGGCACCCATCGAGAGGCAGCCCTCGCCATGGCCCGCCGTTTCGGAGTTACTGAAACCCTGGAGGTGGAAAGCCTGCTCCAACTTGATCAGGTTGACCTTGTTTACATCGCCACGCCGCCCTTCCTCCATTACGCCCAGGTGCGTGCAGCACTGGAGGCAGGCAAGCATGTGATCTGCGAGAAGCCGCTGGCGCTAAGCCTGGCCCAAGCTGATGAGCTATTGCAGCTGGCCCTCTCCCGCGATCGCCTCTGCATCGCCAACCTGATGCAGCGCTACAACCCGCTATTTGAGGCCGTGCGCCAACTGATCGATTCCAAGGTGATCGGCGAGTGCCTGCATGGCTGGTTTGATAATGCCGCCGGCGATGGGGGGCTTTCAGCCGAGCACTGGTTCTGGGATCGCAGCAAAAGTGGCGGCATCTTCATTGAACATGGCGTGCATTTCTTCGATCTGTTCGAAGGTTGGCTGGGGAAGGGAGAGGTTGTCTCCTCCCAGCGGACTCTGCGCCCAGGCTCCGGCATTGAGGAGCAGGTGCAGTGCGTAGTGCGCTACGGCAATGGTGCCCTAATCAACTTCTATCACGGCTTCACCCAGCCGGCACGGCTGGAGCGCCAGGAATTCAGGCTGCTATTTGAACACGGTGAATTGACCCTGGAGGAATGGGTA
>NZ_JAGQCO010000077.1:0-6559 GCF_024346235.1 Cyanobium sp. BA5m-21 | reverse complement strand
GCTCAGCGGCCTGGCCGGCCTGCTGCTGGCCCGCCAGCAACATCAAGCCCTGCTGCCGGCCCTGCCGTCCCAGCTGGGCTAGATGTTGCTGATAGTGCTGCTGGCCGGTGCGGTGGGTTCGCGGCTTGGTAGCCGCCACTGGCCTGTGGTTTGGATCCGTCGCTGTCTGGCCTTGGTGCTGCTGCTGGCCGCCTCGAAGCTCCTGGGTTTCGCGGGCTGATGTTGGCGGTAGCGTTTCAACATGGTCGCCTCCGCTGCCGAGCCTTTCACGCCGCCCACCATTCCCTGGCGCCATCCCTTGGCGCTGGAGCCGGCTCAGATCTGGATCTTGCGGTGATCGTGGGCCAGCCCCAGCTCACGCCGGCGGAGAAGCTGGCCCGCTGGAAGCGCTTCAACTGAGCGCTGATGCCGGGCGCCTGAGTGGCTCCCGTTGGCATGTGTTTGGCGATGTGGCTCGTGATGGCCGGGTGCTGTATGTCGCCGGCTGAAGACGCCTGACTTGGCTTAGGCCAACTGACCAAGCTCAGGCCGGTTCACGTTGCGGATGGCCCGGGGATCCAGCGGCACCGCCTGGCAGGGCAGTTCCACCAGCCAGCTCTGCAGGCGCCGTTCGCCCCGCCGCACCGCCGCGGCCAGGTGGGCGCGGATTGGGGCGCTGTTCGGATACAGGCCCAGCAGCGGTTGCAGCTGCTCACCGTCGTGGGCCAGATGGAGCCTGGTCGGGCTCCCTATTGCTGCGCCCGCCAGCAGGGTTTGCAGGGCGGCCAGGCTGAGATGCGGCATGTCCACTGGGCAGAGCAGTAGCTGCTCGTTCGGGTGTCGCTGCATCAGCCGGTGCAGGGCCAGCAGCGGCCCCTCCCAGGGCGGTGGTTCTGCCAGGGCCGTCATCGGCGAGCCCGGGGCCAGCTCGAGGGCCAACTTTTCCGCTTGCTCCAGATGCGCCCCATGGCGGCTCAGCAGGGTGATCGGCGTCTTCAGCTGGGCTAGCAGGCGCAAGCTGCGCTCCAGCCAGGTGCCGCCTTCAGGGTGGGGCAGTAACGCCTTGTCCCGGCCCATGCGCCGGCTTTCCCCACCGCTGAGCAGGCAGGCGCGCAGGGGCAGTTGTAGCAACGGCTGCCAGGCATGACCGTGCCCATCCGTAGGGTCCCGCCGCATGTCCGGTTCCTCCATGGCTCTGCCTCCCCACACCACGACCCTGCTCGACGCCAAGCGCTGCAGCGGGCTCAGCTTCGCCGATCTTGGCGACTGTCTTGGTCAAGGTGAGGTGTGGACCGCCAGCCTGCCCTTCCGGCTGCTCTCACCACCTATCCCGTGAAGGGGGCCCTCGATCCGGTGATCCCCGCCGATCCGCTGCTCTACCGCTTCTACGAGATCCTGCAGATCTATGGCCTGCCACTCAAGGACGTGATCCAGGAGCAGTTCGGCGATGGGATCATGTCGGCGATCGACTTCAGCCTGACGGTGGCCAAGTAGGAGGACCCGAAGGGTGATCGGGTGGTGGTGACGATGAACGGCGAGTTCCTGCCCTATCGCAAGTGGTGAGGCTCAGGGCGCCATTGTTCAGGGCTCTTCAGCCAGCAGCCCAAACTCCGCCAGGGCCCGCGGCAGGTTGCGGTGCTCGTGGCCCGGGTGGCTGAGCTTCACCAGGGCGAAGCGCTGCAGTTCGTCCAGCTCCGCCCAGCCGCCGCTGCGGATCTCAAGGCCCAGCTGGGCGCAGGAGGCGGCCAGCACTTCGGGCAGCTGGTCGGCCTGCTGCCAGGGCTCAGCGTCGGGTCGGGGTAGGTCCTTGGCCTGGCCGGCGCTGAGGGCGCTGGTGCGCGCCTGCAGGTGCTGGCGCAACGCCTCGATGGCGGCGGGGTCATCGGGCCAGGCCAGCAGCTCAACGCGTTCTGTCTCGCTCAGCTCGCTCCAGTGCTGCAGCTTCAGCTTCACGCCGGCCAGATCGAGCTTGCGCCGCACGGCCATCGGAATGCAGCGCAGGTCGGCGGTGAAGTCGGCCTCGAAGTGGAAGCAGGTTCTGGCTAGAAGAGAGCCCAGGGGGAACTGCGGTAACAACTGCCACCATCATCGGGCGCCTTGGCTTGGTCGAATAGCCCCATGGCTACTCATCCCGCCATTCCGGCCGCCAGTCCAGCTGCCCTAGCCCAGTGCCCCTACTGCGGCGTGGGCTGCGGCCTGGAGCTGAAGGCCCCCGCTGAACCCGGCGGCATCTGGATCGCCCGCGGCGACCGCCACCATCCCTCGTCCCTGGGCCAGGTGTGCATCAAGGGCGCCACGGTGGGCGAAACCCTGCACCCCAACCGCCTCACCACGCCCCTGTGGCGTGCGCGCATCGACCAGCCCTTTGAGCCGATCAGCTGGCAGCGGGCTTTCACCATCCTGGTGGAGCGCATCGAGGCGACCTTGGCCACCAAGGGGCCCCAAGCGCTGGCGATCTACGGCTCCGGTCAGTTCCTCAGCGAGGACTATTACGCAGCCAACAAGCTGCTCAAGGGCGCCCTGGGCAGCAACAACTTCGACGCCAACTCGCGCCTCTGCATGAGTTCGGCGGTGGCTGGCTATGCCCGCAGCTTCGGCTCCGATGGCCCGCCCTGCTGCTACGACGACCTCGATCTGGCCGATCTGGTGCTGCTGATCGGCACCAATACGGCCGATTGCCATCCGGTGCTGTTCCAGCGGCTGCTTAAGCGCCGGCGAAAGGGGAATGGGCCGCGCCTGGTGGTGGTGGATCCGCGCGCCACCGCTACCAGCGATGCCGCCGACCTGCACCTGGCGATCGCCCCCGGCACCGACCTGGCCCTGCTCTGCGGCCTGGGTCATCTGTTGCTAGAGCTGGGCGGTGTGGATCAGGCCTGCGTGGCAGCCCACACCGAGGGTTTCGCCGAGCTGGAGACCCTCTGGCGGGCCTGGCAGCCGGCGCGGGCGGCGGCGGTGTGCGGCATCGCCGAGGCCGACCTGCGTCAGCTGGCCGACTGGTGGATCGCCAGCCAGGCGGCGCTCAGCCTTTGGTCGATGGGGGTGAACCAGAGCCGCGAGGGCACCGCCACCGTGGCCGGGATTTGCAACCTGCACCTGGTGAGTGGCCAGATCGGCCGCCCCGGCGCCGGACCCTTTTCACTTACCGGCCAGCCCAATGCCATGGGTGGCCGCGAGGTGGGTGGCCTGGCCCAGCTGTTGCCCGGTTACCGCGCCGTAGGTGATCCAGCGCACCGGGCCGAGGTGGAGCGCCACTGGGGCTTTGCTGCTGGCTCGATCTCGCCAGAGCCTGGCTTGGTGGTGTGGCAGCAGATCGAGGCGATGGAGCGCGGCGAGCTCGACCTCTGGTGGGTGGCGGCCACCAACCCGCTGGTGAGCCTGCCCAGCCTCGATCGGGTGAGGGCGGCGGTGGCGAACTGCCCGCTGGTGGTGTTGAGCGAGGCCTATGCCGGCACGGAAACCGAGGCGCTGGCTCACCTGGTGCTGCCGGCGGCCCAGTGGAGCGAAAAGGCTGGTGTAATGGTGAACTCAGAGCGCCGAGTCACCCTCTGCTCTGCCTTCCGCCAGCCCCCAGGCGAAGCCCGGGCCGACTGGGCGATCTTTGCGGAGTTGGGCCGGCGCCTCGGTTTTAAGGCGCAGTTCGGCTGGCCTGACGCCGGCGAGGTGTATGCCGAATTCGTGGCACTCACGGCTGGCCGGCTCTGCGATAGCAGCGGCCTTAGCCACGAGCTCCTGGCTGAGCACGGCCCCCAGCAGTGGCCCTTCCCCGCCGGCACCGCCCCCGGCGGCGGCAAGGCGCGCCTCTATGGCGATCTGGCCTTCCCTACCCCTTCCGGCAAGGCACTCCTCTGGGCCGATCCGCCCCTGGGCCTGGCGGAACCCCCCTGCGACTCCTATCCCCTGGTGCTCACGGTGGGGCGGCTGCTGGGCCACTGGCACACCATGACCCGCACGGCCCATGTGGCGCGGGCGCTCAAGGCCCACCCCGAACCGCTGCTGGAGGTGCATCCAAGCGATGCGGATCGCGCCGGCTTGGCTGATGGGGCTCTGGCCTTAGTGCGGTCGCGCCGCGGTGCGGTGTCGGTGAAGGTGCAAATCACCGATCGCATCCGGCCCGGCACCGTGTTTTTGCCGATGCACTGGGGCGCCTCCCAAGGCGAGCTGGCTTGTGAGGCCAATCGACTGATGCATGAGCTGGGCTGCCCGATTTCGAAGCAGCCGGAGCTCAAGGCAGCGGCGGTGGCGCTGACGCCGGCCTGACCTAATCCACGTCGTGGGCGAAGCGGCGATATAGAAAATCGAGGGCGTGGTTGCGCAGCTGGCCGTAGCGGGGGTCTTCCTGGATGGCTTCGTAGCGACGGGGCCGCTCAAAGGGCACCTCGAGGATTTCGCCGATGCCGGCGGCAGGGCCGTTGGTCATCATCACGACTCGGTCGGCCAGAAATAGGGCCTCGTCGATGTCGTGGGTGATCATCAGCACGGTGGGTTTCTGCTCACGCCAGATAGCTAGCAGCTCTTCTTGGAGCTCCTCCTTGGTGATGGCATCAAGGGCCCCGAAGGGTTCATCCAGCACCAGCACCGCTGGTGACACGGCCAGGGCGCGGGCGATCGCTACCCGCTGGCGCATGCCCCCCGAAATCTGCCCAGGGCGTTTGGTGCGCGCCTCCATCAGGCCCACCATCTCCAGGTGGTGAGTCACAACCTCGTGCCGGCTGCCTGCAGCCAGTTCGGGCCGGGCCGCTTTGACGGCCATCTCTACGTTTTGCCACACCGTGAGCCAGGGCAGCAGGGAGTAGTTCTGAAACACCACCATCCGGTCGGGGCCGGGCCCTGTGATCGGCTTGCCTTGCAGCGTTACCGAACCGTGGCTGGGCTGCAGAAAGCCAGACACCATGTTGAGCAGGGTGCTCTTGCCGCAGCCGGAGTGGCCGATCACACAGAGGAATTCCCCCTGCCGCACCTGGAGATTGATGTCACGCAGGGCCTCAAATGGCCCGCGCCGAGACTGGAAAACCTGGCCCACGTCCCGAAACTCG
This sequence comes from Cyanobium sp. BA5m-21, assembly GCF_024346235.1. NCBI lineage: Bacteria > Bacillati > Cyanobacteriota > Cyanophyceae > Synechococcales > Prochlorococcaceae > Cyanobium > Cyanobium sp. BA5m-21. Next base: position 1,547 of record NZ_JAGQCO010000077.1, on the reverse strand, counting down.
AGGAAGGCAGGGCTAGAGGTAGCGGTGGTCATCGCGAGCTGGCGGCGAGTTGCTTGAGCCGGCGCTGCTCCTGCAGGAAGTGGATCAGCTCGGCGCGGAGGTGGTAATAGTCGGGGTGGTCCATCACCGTGAGCCGGTCCCGGGGGCGCGGCAGGGGCACCTTCAAGATGTGGCCGATGCCGGCTGCTGGTCCGTTGCTCAGGCACACGACCCGATCTGAGAGCAGCAGGGCTTCGTCAACGTCGTGGGTGACCATCACGGCGGTGAGCCCCGATTCCTGGCAGATCTGCATCAGCTGCTGCTGCAAATTGCCGCGGGTGAGGGCGTCGAGGGCGCCAAAGGGTTCATCGAGCAGCAGCAGCTTGGGCCGGATGGCCAGGGCCCGAGCAATCGCCACCCGCTGCTTCATGCCGCCAGAGAGTTCGGCTGGAAATTTGTTGGCGGCGGCGCTGAGATTCACCGTCTGGATGTTGCGCTCAACAATCTCGCGCCGCTCCTGGTTGCTTTGGGAGGGGTAGACGGTGTTTACGGCAAGGGCGATGTTTTGGCGCACCGTGAGCCAGGGCAACAGCGAATAGTTCTGAAACACCACCATGCGATCAGGGCCTGGATCGGTCACCTGACGGCCATTCATCAAGATGCCGCCCTCTGGCCTGGTCGAGCCCGGCCAGCAGGTTGAGCAGGGTGCTCTTGCCGCAACCCGAGTGGCCAATCAGCGACACAAATTCGCCTGCGGCGATATCGAGATTGATGCCCTGCAGAGCTACGTAGCGGCCGCCGTCATCGAGGGGAAATACCTGGGTAACGGCATCGACGCTGATCAGTCCAGCTGGAGTGGTCATGTCAGGCGGCTCCCTTGCTCACCTTGCGACCCACCCAGGCAACTAGGCGATCCAGTAGCAGGCCCACCACGCCCACATAAATGATCGCCAAGATTATTTGGCTTGAGCTGGCATCGCCGCCGGCGTTGTATGCGTCCCAGATGAAGTAGCCGATGCCGCCGTCGGCCTTCAGCATCTCTGCGGCCACGATTGCCAGCCAGGCCAGGCCCACGGCGATGCGCAGGCCGGTGAACACGTAGGGCACCGTGGCTGGAATCACGATGTTGCTGATGTAGGCCCGCTTGCTAAGGCGCAGCACCCGGGCCACGTTGGTGTAGTCCTGGGGGATCTCCTGGATACCCACAGCCGTATTGATAATGATCGGCCAGATCGCCGTGATGAAGATTACAAATACCGCCGATGTATTGGCGTCTTGAAACACCATCAGCGAAATCGGAAACCAGGCCAGCGGTGGCACGGTGCGCAGCACCTGCACTACCGGATCAAAGCCTTTGCCGGCGAAGCGATTTAATCCCAGCAGGCCGCCGATGGCGACTCCCACGACCGCCGCCAGGCCGTAGCCCACCGCCACCCGTTGCAGCGAGATCAGGATCTGCCAGCCCAGGCCCTTGCTGGTGCCACCGTCATCGAAAAACGGCTGGCTGATGTAGGGATCCCAGGTATCAACCAGCACGTTGACCGGGCCGGGCAGTCGCGCAGCGCCAA
>NZ_JAGQCO010000076.1:0-6650 GCF_024346235.1 Cyanobium sp. BA5m-21 | reverse complement strand
TACCAGCTCATCCCTATAGCAATGCAGTTAATGTTTTTACTCTCACCAATTCTCTACCAAAAAGAAGCCCTGGGCGCCCTTGGCTGGACCGCCGACCTAAATCCACTTTATAGGGTACTGAGCAACCTACGTCACGCTCTGATCCAGGGCGAACTTAAGATGGATCAAACTCTTATCGTACTGTTCATCAATTTAATAGGTGTTTTAACGTCGCTCTGGCTCTTAGAGCGCAAGCGACGGGAACTCCCATTTCTCGTATGAGAATCAGCGATCACTCTTCACATTATCGCTGATTAGCCAGATTTCGGTGGCGCAGGCTGACAGTGGTATAATCATTCAAAATACATCATTAGATGAAAGCCGTCATCCTAGCCGGTGGACTCGGAACCCGTATCTCCGAAGAAACCCATCTCCGGCCAAAGCCAATGATTGAAATCGGCGGAAAACCAATACTCTGGCATATTCTTAAGATTTATAGTCATCACGGAATCAACGATTTTATTATTTGCTGTGGCTACAAGGGATACGTCATCAAGGAATATTTTGCAAACTATTTTCTGCACACCAGCGATGTAACATTTGACATGGGTAACAATACCATGAAAGTGCACGCAAGCAAGGGCGAACCCTGGAAGGTCACGCTTGTCGATACTGGTGAAAAGACTCTCACTGGTGGGCGCCTGCGCCGCGTACGAAGCTACCTAGACGACCAACCCTTCTGCTTCACCTATGGAGATGGTGTCGCCGATGTGAATATCACCGAGCTCGTGGCTCATCACCACACAGAGGGGCGCAAAGCAACCCTGACAGCGGTTCAGCCACTGGGGCGTTTTGGCAGCCTAGCTTTTGAACGAGGGCGCGTGATGCGCTTCGAGGAAAAGCCCCAAGGGGACGGGACTTGGATCAATGGAGGTTTTTTTGTTTTGGATCCTTCGGTTATTGATCTGGTCGATGGGGATTCCTGCACGTGGGAAGAAGCACCCCTCCAGAGATTGGCCGAAACACACGAGTTGTCTGCCTATCACCACACTGGCTTTTGGCAGCCGATGGATACCCTCAGAGACAAGAATCAACTTGAGGAACTCTGGCAAACAGGAAATGCACCCTGGAAGGCGTGGTCAGAAGGATGAACAGAAAAATGCAATCCGAAGGTCTAGCTTCATCAACATTTTGGCGGAACCGAAGATGCCTCGTAACAGGGCACACCGGTTTCAAGGGCAGCTGGTTGGCTTTGTGGCTCTGTGAACTTGGTGCCCAGGTCACCGGCTTGTCCCTTCCGCCCGAGTCCGAGCCCAACCTCTTTGACCAACTGGGCCTGGACCGTCGCCTGGATCACCGGATCGGCGATATCCAAGATCCCAAACTGCTGAAGGCCCTGGTGACTGAAACCAAGCCGGAGGTGGTATTGCATCTAGCCGCCCAACCTTTGGTGCGGCGCAGCTACCAAGAGCCCGCGGCCACCTGGTCCACCAACGTGATGGGCACCATTCACCTGTTAGAGGCTCTGCGCACGCTCCAGCAGCCCTGCAGCGCGGTACTGATCACCACGGACAAGGTCTATCTCAACAACGAGTGGCTCTATGGCTACCGCGAAAACGATCCCCTCGGGGGACATGATCCCTACAGCAGCAGCAAAGCGGCAGCGGAGATCGCCATCGCTAGCTGGCGCTCCAGTTTCTGCGGCATGTCTTCCCATCAGACGCCACACCTGAGCGTTGCCAGCGCTCGTGCCGGCAATGTGATCGGTGGAGGCGACTGGGCGGTGGATCGCATTGTGCCTGATGCGATGAGGGCCCTCAGCCGAGGCGAGCCGATCGGCGTACGGAATCCTGGCGCCACTCGCCCCTGGCAACACGTGCTGGAGCCGCTCGGGGGCTATCTCCGGCTGGCAGAGAACTTGTCCTCATCCGTCGAGTTAGCTGGTGCGTTCAACTTCGGCCCACAGCTCGAGGCCAACCGTCCGGTGCGTGAGCTGGTGGAGGAAGCGCTGCGTCACTGGCCCGGCCATTGGCAGGACCAGAGCGACCCTTCTGCCCCTCACGAAGCCAGCCTCCTCAGTCTGGTGATCGACAAAGCCCATCACCAACTTGGTTGGGCGCCCCGTTGGGACTTTGCGACCACCGTGGAGCGCACGGTCAACTGGTATCGGCGGGTTCAGGAGGGTCAGGCCTCTGCTCTTGAATGCTGCCTGGACGATCTTGCTGCTTACCTCACCCCCTCTGCTGCGTGACTTCCCTTCCCGACCTCAAGGATCAGATCCTCAACCTCACCCGCGACTATGCGCGTCAGGCCCATGCGGCCTACCGCCCAGCTGCGGATCCCGCCCGGACCCCGTGGCCCGAGGGCAGCCCGATTCCTTACGCCGGGCGAGTGTTCACGGAGACCGAGGTGGAGGCGGCCGTATCCGCCACTCTCGATTTCTGGCTCACGCTGGGCTCAGAAGGCGCGGCAATGGAGAAGGAGCTGGCCGCCTTCATGGGCGTGCGCCACTCGCTGCTGGTGAACTCCGGCTCCAGCGCCAACCTGGTGGCGATCTCAGCGCTCACCTCCGCCAAGCTGCCGGAGGCCCGCCGGATCAAACCCGGTGATGAGGTGATCACGGTGGCGGCGGGCTTCCCCACCACCGTGGCCCCGATCGTGCAGGTGGGTGCAGTGCCGGTGTTCATCGATGCCGATACCATAACGGGTAATGCCCGCTGCGATCAGCTGGAAGCGGCTTACAGCGCGGGCAAAACCAAGGCCGTGATGATGGCCCACGCCCTGGGCAATCCCTTCGATCTGGCGGCCACCCTGGCCTTCTGCCGCAAGCACGACCTTTGGCTGGTTGAGGACAACTGCGATGCCCTGGGTTGTAGCTACTCGATGCCACGGGAGCTTGCCGAGAGCCTGGGCTTCAGCGAGAACAGCCCTGGCCTCGATGAAGGGCCAGATCGGGTGATCCGCTGGACTGGCACCTGGGGCGACATCAGCACCCAGAGCTTCTACCCACCCCATCACCTCACCATGGGCGAGGGCGGTGCGGTGAACATCGTGCGCGAACAGAAGCTCAAGGTGATCGCCGAAAGCTTCCGCGACTGGGGCCGCGACTGCTGGTGCCCTAGCGGCATCGACAACACCTGCAACAAGCGCTTCGGCTGGCAGCTGGGTGAACTGCCAGAGGGCTACGACCACAAGTACACCTACAGCCACCTCGGCTTCAACCTCAAGCCGCTCGATCCGCAGGCGGCGATTGGCCGGGTGCAGCTGCGGCGGCTGCCGGAGTTTATCGAGGCCCGCAAACAGAACTGGGAGACGTTGCGCCGGGGCCTAGCGCCCCATGAGGACGTGCTCGAATTCGCCCTGCCCACCCATGCCACGGCCTGGGATCCGGAGCAGGGCTTCAGCTGGGATACCAGCGGTTGCCGCACCGATTGCTCCTGGTTCGGTTTCAAGATCGCCGTGAAGCCAGGGGCAGCTTTCAGCCGTACGGAACTGGCCCAAGAGCTGGACCGTCACCAGATCGGCAACCGCATGCTGTTCGGCGGCAACCTATTGCGCCAGCCGGCTTTTGTGCAACTGCGCCAAGACAATCCAGCGGCCCTGCGGGTGGTGGGCGAGATGGTGGGGTCTGATGACATCATGGCCAGCACTCTTTTCCTGGGTACCTATCCCGGCCTGACGGAAGCGATGCTGGCCCGAGAGGTTGAGGTGATTAATGGCTTCGTCCGCCTGCCCGCCCCATGAACCCCAAGGTGCTCCTGTTCGGCGCCGGTGGCGCCCTAGGTGCGGCGATCGCTAGGCATCTTGCTGGCGACGGATTTGCTGTTTACACCGCGGGATCAACCCGTTGGGAAGGCGCCAAGGCGCATCTGCCACTTGGCTACGACGATCCATCTGACGCGGCCAGCTTCAGCTCCCTCCCGGATCTCGATGCGGTGGTCTGGGCCCAGGGGTTGAACTGCAGCGACACCGTGTCGTCATTCGACACTGATAATCTGCAACGGCTGCTGCAGGGCAATGTGCTGTTCATTGCCTCCAGCCTTCAGGCCCTGCTCTCGGCCGGCAAGCTGAGGTCCGGCTGCCGGTTGGCTGTGGTGAGTTCAATCTGGCAGCTGGAAAGCCGCCCCGGCAAATTTTCCTACACGGTGTCCAAAGCGGCTCTGCAAGGGCTGGTGAAGTCCGTTGCTCTGGATCTTGGCCCCAGCGGCATCCTGATCAATGCGGTATTGCCGGGTGTCGTTGACACCCCGATGACGCGTACCCATCTCTCCACTGAGCAGATCGCTGCCATCGCCTCCCAATCGGCCCTAGGCCGGTTGCCCGAACCTGCTGATATCGCTTCTGCAGTGGCCTTTCTGGTTTCGCCGGCCAACCGCGCCATCACCGGCCAGTTCCTCACCGTGGATGCTGGTTTCATCGGCCTCAAGCACGCCTGATCTATCCGATGTCTGCTCTACTTCCCGAGCTCAAGATCCGCAGCGCCCTCGCGGATTACAGCGTGGCCTTCTCGCCGCTCACGGATCTCAGCCAGTGGTGCCCCAGCGCTGATCTGCTGCTGGTGGACGCCTTCTTCCGGGGCCGACTTGCACTGCCAGAGGACCTTCCCGTCATCTGGATCGAGGCCACAGAAGAGGCCAAGGCCCTGCAGGAGACCCTGCCTCTGTTTGTTGCCATGAAGCAGGCGGGTCTGGGCCGCTCGTCCCGCATTGCCGCGATCGGCGGTGGCGTGGTGCAGGACATTGCCACCTTCGTGGCCTCGCTGTTCATGCGAGGCATCCCCTGGAGCTACGTGCCCACCACCTTTCTGGGCATGGCCGATTCCTGCCTTGGTGGCAAGAGTTCGATCAATGTGGGGCCCTACAAAAACTTGATCGGCAATTTCCATCCCCCCAGCCGGATTGACATCCTGCCCGTCTTCGCCCGTACGCTCCCGGCCGTGGAGCTGGCCGGCGGTGCAGCAGAAGCCGCCAAGATTGCTTTCTGCCGCGGGGCGTCTGCCTTTGCAACCTACGAGCGGATGGCAGCGCCGGTACTCGGCGGCGCCTGGAAAGAGCAGGAGCTTGCTGAACTGCTGCACGCCACCCTGGCTGTGAAGCAGTGGTTCATCGAAACCGATGAATTCGATCAGGCGGAGCGGCGCCTGCTCAACTTCGGCCACACCTGGGGCCATGCCCTTGAATCGGCCACAGCATTCGCCATTCCCCATGGCCTGGCAGTAGCGATCGGGATGATGGCATCCATCTGCTTCACGGAGCACCAACCCGAATCCGCGGGGCTTTGGCAGCACTGCCTAGAGCTTCTGCAGCCAGTGCTGGAGCCACAGCAACTGCAGGTGTTCGATGCCGAGCATTTCCTGAAGGCCTTCCAGGCCGATAAGAAACATTCGCCTGGGCACTATCACCTGATCGTTCCCTCGTCCACCGATCCAGCAAGGCTGGGCGTCGAGGAAATTCAGCTACCTGCTGATCAGGCATGTCTCGATGCGGTGCTGGCAGCGATGCAGCAGGCCATTGCCACGCTGGAGCCAGAGCTGGCAGCTGTTCAACCCGTTGGGGTGGTTGCGTAATGAAGTATTCCGATGCTCTGATTAGCTGGTTAAAGGCCAGCGGTTATAGCCACTGCTACTTCGTGGCAGGTGGCAACATCATGCACCTGCTGAATTCAGCACGGCAGGCGCTCGTTTGCGTGCCTGTGGTGCATGAGGTGGCGGCAGCCATCGCCACAGAGTATCACAACGCCATCGTTGAAGCTGGTGCCGCCGCTCCGGGTACGGGCAAGGCGTTGGCACTTGTCACCGCCGGTCCAGGACTCACCAACACGCTCACAGGGCTGGCCGGCGCGTGGTTGGAAAGCCGCGAACTGCTGCTCCTCGGCGGGCAGGTGAAGGTGGAGGATCTGGCGCCAGCGGGACTGCGTCAGCTCGGCATTCAGGAGGTCGACGGTGTGGCCATGGCGTCACCGGTCTGCAAGCGGAGTCTCTGTCTCAAGGCCCCGATGCCCGCTGAGGCGGTGCTGGCTGAGGTGGCCGAAGGCTGGCGCGGACGACCAGGGCCAGTGTTCCTCGAGTTGCCCTTGGATGTACAGGCCAGCCAAGTGCCCGAGACTTGGGCGGATGCGGGCCTCAATAGCGGTCCCGGCCCTGAGAAAACAGCTCCGTTGGCTAGCGAGCAGTTGGTGGCGAATGTAGCCGCACGCGTCGCAGCGGCCGAACGCCCCGTGTTCCTGCTGGGTGGTGGTCTCTCCCATCGCCAGGCAAAGGCCCTGCAATCGCAACTGGCTGCTCTGAGCCTGCCTGTCATGACCACCTGGAATGGCGCTGATCGCTATACGGCTGATCATCCCAACTACGCAGGCCGGCCCAACACCTGGGGGCAACGCTCGAGCAATCTGCTTCTGCAGCAAGCGGATCTGGTGCTGGCGGTTGGCACCCGGCTGGGCCTTCAGCAAACAGGGTTCAACTGGCAAGCCTTTGTGCCTCTGGGTGAGGTGATCCAAGTGGATATTGATCCCTCTGAACTCGCCAAGCCCAATCCGCAAACAGCACTAGCAATTGAGGTGGATGCCGATGTATTCCTCTCCACTCTGCTGAGTCACAAGCTAGGGGATCACAGCGAAGGGCTAGCCTTTAGCCAACACGTGCGGGCACTGCTACCAGTTTCGGAGGCATGCAA
>NZ_JAGQCO010000075.1:0-6851 GCF_024346235.1 Cyanobium sp. BA5m-21 | reverse complement strand
CCGCTGGTGCTGGGGCCCTTTACCGATAAACAGAAACTGGAAGCTGGGCTCGTCCTTAAGCAGCAGGGCCGCACCGAGCAGGGTGACCAGGTCGTGGCAACGGCCCTGGTTGCCGGAATAGAGCACGGTGAACGAGTGCTCTAAGCCGTGGCGACTCACAAACCAATTGCTGCTCTTAGCGAGGGGCTGAATCTCGGCTGGATCAGCCCAACTGGGAATCACATGCAGCCGGTCGGCCACGGCTGGGCAGTGGCGCCGCAGCCGCTCAGCCATGGGCTCGCTCAACACGATCACCTCTTGGGCATCGGCGTAGACGCAGCGGTTGAGCCGTCGCCAAAGGCGCATCAGCCAGTGGTCGCTGGGCAGCACACCGAGCTCGGCGAGTACATCGGGGTATAAGTCGTAAACCAGCACCAGATAGGGGGTGCGGGTGAGCTTGTAGAGCAGCCAGCCAACTAAGGGCAGGTAGGGCGGCTCGGAGGTGCAGAGCAGCAGATCGCCGCGGCGGGCGTAGCGCAGCAGGCGCAGGGAGATGCGCAGGCAGAAGAGCACGCCGTTAACGGCACGGCCACGGATCTGCTGGGGCCAGAGACGGGTAACGGAGGTGCGGCGAATGCAGCGGTTGGGCTCAAAGCTGATTGCCGGGGCGCTGTCTTGCGAATAGGCATAGGCGGGCTGACCGGTGAGCACCTGCATCTGCAAGCCGCGGGCAGCCAGGCGTGAGGTGAGGTCGTCGAGCAGCTGGCCGGTGGCGGCGTAATCGGGTGGAAAAAACTGGCTCACCACCGTGACGCGGCTAAAGCTGCTACGGCTTGCACGCCAACGCAAACGCGACTGAAATTTCTGCAACAAACGCCCGATATTCACAATAAAAACAGACGCCTTCGGCAGGGGCAACAAGGGCCGAACAAGATTATCTTGGGAATAGGAGAGCGCCAAGCAATCTCACAGCCAATCGAAAGGAATAATCTCAGCCAACTCTCAGCAAACAACAAACCAGGGGAAATTGATTTTGCTGGAGACCTTAGCCACAGACAGCAATTAACAGCTAAAAGCAAACTACTTTGAATAGTACATCGACGCCCTACCAAGAAACAGGTAGCAACCGTCACAAAAATGCCAGTGCCTCGACAAAAATTTTGGCCCCCGGCACGACCCGGGAGGCCTCAAATTATAATAAACAGCGCAGGATTTAGCCGACTATAATATGCAGAATATGCATAAGCCCTTGGCTTGACTAGGGATCGGTATGTAAGCAGCCGTAACAGCTCTCGGGGAGCGGCCTAAATCCGATCCAAGCTGTCCAGTGAGGCAGGGGCGAATGGATGACCTACTGGCGCTGGAATGCGGGCTTGAGCAGCGCGGAGATCCGCGAGCGGGTGGTGCTATCAGTGTTTCAACTCAACAACTCCATGGCTGCTGGCCCCAACTGTTCGCTGGTGCCGGTGGCGCAGCGGCTAGAGCGGCGGCGGCGGCCGGATCGCCGGCAGGCACAGAGCGCAGACTGGTTTTCCCTGCAGAACCAGCTGAGGAGAGGGGAGAGGCGCTTCTATGGAGCTCAGAGCGCCTGAGGGCCCCCAGGCGCCGGCGATGGCAGCCAGCGCAGATCGCGCTGCAGCTCGTGGCCCATGCGGCTGTCACCTGAGAGCAACGCCTGCAGTTCGGCCGGTGTTAGAATAAGGGCATCACAGCTGAGGGGCAGGCTTGCCAGCGGCCAGTACTGGAGCCGCTGATGTTGGGGGCCAGCGGCGGCGGCGTCGATCAGCAGCAGATCCAGATCACTGCCCACAGACGCCGTACCCCGTGCATAGCTGCCGAACAAGCCGACACGCTGGAGGCTGGGCCTTTGGCGGCGCTGAACGTCCGCCCAGGCCTGAACCTCCTGCAGCACCTGCTCAGGCCGGGGCCAGCGCAGAACTGATTGCGTCAACGAGCGCACGGGCATGGCGGAGGGCGTCTTGGCATTGCAGGCGGCCGAAGTGGTCCGTGGGAGCACCTTCAGGCAGGCTATCGGGATAGCGGGTGGGGATGTACAGGGCGTCGAGGATCCGGAGGCGATCCTCCAGGTCTTGCACCTCGGTGGCGAGGGCTTGGGCGATGGGGGGAGGCGAAAGCCGGGGGCGTAGCGGACCAGGCGGGAGGGTGGAGCCCAGCAGCAGGGCGTGGGAGTTGAGCGTTGGAACGACGACCAATAGGGAGGCTGGCATCAACACAGGCTGAGCGCTCACCAGAGGCTGTTCACATGGGTATGGGAGCGGATCTTGCTATCGGCGCTGATCAGGGGGATGGCCAATGCTCGGGCCTGGGCCACGAGGAAGCGATCGGCTGGATGGGAGGCCAGTACCGCCAGCCATCGCTCCACATCGAGGCCGAGGGCGAGCCGCCCACGGCTCACCAGCATGGCCACCTCCCATCAGCCCACCAGATCAGCACATGCGTGTCGATCAGGATCACGCCAGCTCGTTCCAGTCGTTGCTATTGACCACGGGCTCGAAGGGGTCGTCAAAGCGGAGCACTAAACCGCGCAGGGTCTCCAGCGGATCAAGGTCAGTGGGAGGAGCTGGCCGATAGGGGCGCACCTCGACGCAAGGGCGGCCGTGGTTGGTCACCAGCAGCGGTTGGCCGGTGGCCTCCACCAGGCGGAACAACGCAAGGGCATGGGTTTTGAAGTGGGACTTCGAAACCTGCTTTGGTGAATCCTGCGGAAGCGGTGCGGGGGAGGCGTGCATAAACCGTGCGCCATGACCATGGTCATAAGACTAGGGCGACCGGCAAATCACCTCCCCTGCTATCGCTCCCCCTTATCTCTCGCCAACAATCACCGCCGGATGGGGCCGAGGCGCAGTTCAAAGCCGGGGGAGCGGAAGTTGTGGTTGCCGGCGCAGAGGTAGGTGCCCTGGGAGAGGCACACCCGATCGCCGAGGCTGATGGGGGCGAGGTTGCCTGGCCAGGCGTCTTCCGCCAGCCAGCAGGCCGGGCTTGAGGCGGCAGGCGGAACCGGGCAGCCAGCGGGAGCTGAGCAGGGGGGCACCGCTGCAGAACCAGAGGCTGCGCAAAGGTAGGGAGGCGCCGGGGTGCCAATCGGGCGGGGTGCGGGTGCGGTTGAGCTGCTGAATCATGGCGATCAGCCGGATTTGGCGATGAGCTCAACGTCCGTGAGGCCCTCTCTGCATGTCCACCACCGCCTGGATGGTGGTGACGAGTCGCCAACAGCTCTGGCGGCTGGCAGCGCCTCATGATGCCGAGACCAGTCTGATAACTAGTCAGAAAGTGGATCCACATGGGGGTCTGGCCTGTGCAGCACGCCAAAGCGCGCTTCAGTGAATTGCTCGACGCCTGCCAGCGAGAGGGCCCCCAGGTGGTTTCGCGGCGCGGCACCCAAGCCGCGGTGCTGGTGCCCATCGAGCAATGGAACCGGCTGCAGGCTGCCGTCAGGCCCAGCCTCAAGCAACTGTTGCTGGCCCCGGATGCGCGCACGGAGGAGCTTGTGCCAGCCCGTGGTGGCGCCCGCCGCCGGCCTGTGGCGGAGCTGTAGAGCATGGCCTTTTTGCTCGACACCAACGTGGTCTCTGAACTGCGCAGGCAGCGCCCCCATGGCGGCGTCGTCGCTTGGATTGAGAGTGTCGCCGACGCCGAGCTCCATCTCGCCAGCGTGACCATCGGTGAGATCCAGGCCGGGATCGAATGCACCCGCGAACAGGACTCCGCAAAAGCCGGTGAGATCGAGCGCTGGCTCGATCAGGTGTGCACCACCTTCAACATCCTCACCCTGGATGGCCCAGCTCACGGTGGGCACCCGCAACGTGGGCGACTTCAGCCGCTTTGACGTGCCCCTGCTGAACCCATTCACGAGCCGCGAGCAGGGCGGGGGTGGGATCGAGCTGGCCATAGCTCGCGATCCAGCCTGAACGTTGAAGCCTGACATTCACCCGTACAGAATCAGAAACCCGCACACCAGGAGTGCCTGGCTGTAGCTGCCTCGATTGCAAACGCCTATTACGCGCATAAAAGCATAAAAAGGGAAAAACGGATGGGCGCTCTGAGCCGTGGGCGGGCTGGGCCGGGCGAGCTGCTGGTGCCGGCGTTGCCTGGCGGGCTCTAAATCGCAACAGCTGGCCTCACGAAGTGCAGCCGGAACGACTCCTGGGGTGGCGCCTCAGACCATCAAGTTTCCACAACCATGCGCTGGAAGGCGGGGGTGATGTGATGGCCGGCATCGAGGCTGAGGCCGAATTGCACTGCTCGGCGAAGGAATCAAAGGAGCGGTGGCCCGTAGCCAGCCCAAACCGTGGAATCACGGGTCGGCTCCTTGCTGGACCGTGATCAGGCCGGGCCAGGCGCCGGCTTTGTATTGCCAGATCAGCCAATACATGACCAGTATTGGCTGGTCGCAGCTCTTTGCCAATACGTCGCACCATGGCGCTGCCAAACCTCTGGAGCCTGTACAACCTGCGCTCCTCCCCTTACTTCCAGGCCACATTGCGGGCGGATTCGCAGGCCACGCCGCTGCGCCTGTTTGTGGGCCGGCAACGGGAGCGGCAGCTGCTGCTCACCACGATCGGAAGCAGTGCCAGCTCTAGACAGGCGGTGGCAGGCCGCCCGGGCATCGGCAAAACCACTCTTGTGCAAACGGTGAAGGCTGATGCCCAGGCGGGGGGCTACTGGAGCTCCGACGAGATCATCCCGATCAACGCCGAAGGCGCCAGCGAACACCTGCTCGGCCAGCTGCTCTCCGGCGTCTACGACGCCGTGCTGGCGAACTGCCCAACGGCAGCGGGACCCGAGGTGGAGGCCGCCCAACAGTTGGTGCGCAGCATCCGCCTGCGCGGCGGCAGCCAGAGCGAGAGCGTGGCCACGCCTCCGGGGGCGCTGCTGCTGGATGGTCCGCGGGTGTTGCGCGACCTGCTCCGCTACGCGATCGGCCAGGGCGCCCCCGGCATCGTGCTGCACCTCAACAACCTCGAAAATCTCAGTGAGGCAGACGCGTCGCGGGCGGCGGATCTGCTGCGGGGCATCCGCGATCAGGCCCTGCTGCACGACGGCCTGCATCTGATTGTGGTGGGCACCACCGATGCCGTACGCACGGTGGTGCAGAACCATACCCAGATCAGATCGGTGTTCAGCAATCCGGTGGTGCTGGAGCCGCTAGCGCTGAGGGATGTGGAGCAGTTGCTGGCCAATCGGTATGAGGCGCTGCAGCTTGATCCGAGCAGCCCCTGGCGTTCCCCCGTGGACATTGCCGTGGTGCAGCGGCTCTACGAGCTGTTCCGCGGCGATCTGCGCGGCCTGTTGAAAGCCCTGGAGGATGGAATCACAGCCCTGCTGGGGCTCACCAGCGCAGGGGCCGAGGTGACGCCAGTGGGGCTGGACGACCTGCTGCTCACACTGCGGCAACGAAACCAGGCCGAGCTACAGGAGCAGCTGGGCGACACCGCCTGGGAGCGGCTGCTGGGCTGGGCGAAGGAGGATTCGGCTTCGACCCAGACCCAGGCCCAGCTGGTGGACCTGTGGCAGGTGAAGCAACCCTCGGTGTCGCAGACCCTCCAGCAGTTGATTGAGGCCGGCGCCGTTGAGGCTTTGCCCCGCCGGGGACGGGAGGCGATTCAATATTTGATGACTGGCACGGCGCGATTGGCGCTGTAGTGATTAGGGGGGTGGGGGTTGGTCTCCTTCCTGGAGGGTGTCGTAGATCGCTTTCCAGATGAAACCGAGCAAGCCGACCACGACCCACACGGCAAAGCCGGCCAGCAGCAGCAGCCAGAACCAGGGGGAGGTGAACAGCAGGATCGCGATTCCGATGCCCAACAGCAACAGCAGGGTGGCCTTGACGGCATTGCGCCTGGAGGGTGCTGTGCAGGCCTGTTCAGGGCGGGGGGCCGTGGGCTCCGCTGGCAGGTCTGTGATGGTGGTGCGTGTGCTGCCGCGCCGGTTCAGCTCGGCATTGAGCTCGGCCAAGAGGGCGTCGCCGGTTGGGCTGTTCGCCGCGCTGGCCAACCTGTCCAAGCGAAGGTCTTCCTGTTCCCAGGCATAGCGCTTCACCATCAGATCAATGATGGGGTGCCAGTTGAGCTTGGCCAGGAAGCGCCGCCAGCCCGGCAGGGAGGCAAAGAAGGCCTCTCGGGAGCGGTAGATGTCTGGAAGCGGCCCGTCGAGGTCTGGGGGATGGTCCATGACACCTGCCCACTGATGCAGTCTCAAGGCTATCGAGGCCAGCGGCTTCAGCGCCGCAGCGTGCGGCGGATGTCCTTGAGCAGCAGCAGCAGGTGCACCGGATCGGTGGGTGAACGCTGGAACTCCGGGATCAGGTGCTCGTAAAAGCCCCTGTCCTTCATGGCGTTCGTCTACCCTCAGACGAGCCTGGCGTAGTAGGCAACGACCTGGGGCTGATCCACCTCGGTGACGACAAAAACGCGGGTGGTGCCAGCTCCATGGGCCTGCCGGGCCCCATCCACCAGCCAGGCCGTTCAAGCGAATGGCGAGGGCCGCTCCACCGGCCTTCTTTGCTCAAGAAAGCAGCTCTTCTAGTGCATCTCTGGTTTGCTCAGTATCACGAAGGATTTTGGCCAGTAAGCCAGGACCAAGATATTCCCCAGAATGAACCGGAATCACGGTGGCCCGAACCCAACCTTCCGCAGCGCCACAATTAACGCCTTACCTGTTACGGCCGAATATTTCGACACTTCTAAACTGTGACCCGCTGAACGCCAACGAAATCAAGTTGATCGGCTTGATTATCTTGAGCTTCAAGGCAAAGCTCAATTGCTTCCTTTATTCGGCCCATGAGTTCATCAAGAGACCGTGCCTGTGTGTGGCAACCTGCAAGAGCTGGCACACTCGCAACGTAAAAACCC
>NZ_JAGQCO010000074.1:0-7385 GCF_024346235.1 Cyanobium sp. BA5m-21 | reverse complement strand
CTGGACTTGGCAGTCCGCGTGAATCACGAACCCGGCCAAACGGGCAGGCCAAGAGCCCGCAGCCGGTTTTGATGTACAAGATACCTTGTAGCGTATCGACACTCCACTTGGTGAAAGCACCTGTCTCAGTGCTGTCGCCATTGTTTAGCCAGTCGCGATCAAAGACAGCGTAATCGACATTGCCATCGAAGCTAGATTTTAGCTTTACGATAGTTGACAGCGGAACCTTTGATCCTGGAGTTTTCCAATCCTGATCTGTGGGAATTTCAGCTGTAAACGGTGGATCCGCGATCAACTGCTGAGCAGATGCTGATGGGGCAGCCGCTGACGCAGTTGCGATAAGCAGGGCAAGAAGATAGCTGCGCAGCTGCATGTGCTTTTTAAATACAGATCAACACTAATCCTTTGGCGTCCAACGGGGTGACGGGCCTGGAGAAGGAAGAGGCGTGGTAGCAGGTGGAACCTCGGTGGAGTGCAGACGTGGATCGATAGGTGCGCTAGCTACCCGGCTCGCCTTCCTTGAGCACGACCGTTACCCGATGGCCTGGGAACAGCTCTTTGGCAGCCTTGAGGGCCTCGGCCTTATCAGCAGCGAAGACCGGCGTCACCGCGATGCCCTCGGGCAGGTCAGCGATCACGTCGAACAGCAGGCTCAATGCCTTAGCGATCAGCTGATGGTGGTCTAGCTAACCAATTGCTCCATGGCTACTGCGTTGCCGTATGACCGGCATAAAGTCTTGATCTAACAGAGGAAGCTCAATGCGCTGGCCGATGCTTATTGCCGGCGTGGCGCTGGCGTGAGCACCGCAAGCAACCTCAGCGCAGGGATTCGCAGGCTTTCCCATCACCATCGCCATCGAGGTAGCTGTAGCCCTGCCGGAGCAGCTCTTGAGCACGGGCATAGCTGCCGATTTGGCGGCAGGTGAGTCGTGGGCCTGCAGGGGCAGCGGTTTGGGGCGAAGGGGTTGTGGCAGTTGGTGGCAGGCGCCGAGCACTGCGACCTCGTCGGAAATCCCAGGGCCTCTCGATGCCACCCGGCACGGCCCACACCCCGAGCCGCTGCCGTTGGGCTGAAGCCTCTGCACCGAGGTAAGCGGCCTGATCGCAGCCGCTGAGGTACTGCCGGTAGGCAAAGGCTTCGCCGCTGCTCACCATCGCCAGGTTCAATGATCGACCGTTGCGGAATACCTCAGCGACGGTGCGGCCGTATCGGTCGGTGGTCTTGGTCTTGATCGAAACCACCGAGCCAACGGGGGCCAGGACCTGCAGTTGCTGACGGGCTGCCATGCCGTAGGGCTTTTGTGCCGTCTCGGGGGCGTCGATACAGGCCAGGCGAATGGTGATCCGCTTGGCGCTATCTCTGACGCGGATGGTGTCACCATCGCCCACGGAAAGGACCATGGCAGCCCCAGCAGGGCTGGCCAGCAGCAGGGGCAAAGCGAGGATTGCAGTAGCAGGAGCGGTGAGAGGTTTCATTGATGGCTCAGTCGGGGAGTCGATTCCTCGCCACGGCTGTCTGCTGGCCATCGTTTGTGACGCAGAAAATTTCCTGCGGTGCGACCCGGCACTCACCAGAGGAGTAGCGGACAATGCGCTTACCAAACCTCTCAGCCGTCAGTACGACAGGGAAGACATTGCTGCCTTCTGGCGGCATGGCTGAAATACCCCACGTGAGCCCTCTTAGCCCGGTGTTGTCCACGTCGAAGTGGAGATTCAGCGAGCCGTCTCTAAGGGTAAACACCGTTGCCCTGCATGAGCCGGTGTAGGCCGGTGTTTCGATTCGACAGGTTTTCCAGTGGGCTGAGACGACAGGCTCAGCGGTCTGCCATTGCGCCAGGGCCGGTCCGGCTAGCAGTAGAGGTAGGGCTAAGGCAACAGGGCGTATCACTACGGCTTCACGGCCTTAGCGCCATTGCAGGCAGCAGCCTTCTGGATCTTGGAGTCGGAGGTGTTCCGGCAGAGGTACTGAATGGAGCCATTGCTTTTCTCGACCTTCTGCCAGTAGAACCCGCCGGGGCTGGGCTTGCCTTCTGCCAGCACCTTGGCAATGGCCGGGGCGGTGGCTAGGGCAGCGGCGAGGATCAGCAGGGGCAGGAACGTACGGCGCATGGTGGTGATGGCTGTGTAGGTCCCAATCCTGGGATGGGAACGGTCAGCTGTCAGTAGCTGCCGGTTCTAACGCAGCGGCCAGGGCAGCCATGGCAGTGGTTGGTGAGAAGCCCAGCCGGGTAGCCATGCGGCGATTAGCTGGGGTCTCAAGTGCCTGGCTCGCCTTCCTTGAGCACGACCGTGGCTTTCCTTGGAGTAGCACCCATTGCCGCTGTCGGCTGCATCGCTACAGAGAGCAAGCGTCAGACTGAGTTGCTAAAGATTATTGCTAGAAAAGATGGTTGAAGTTGGCTTTATCTGGCTTCGCGCCTAGTTACGCAACGGTCGATGACCAGTCGCTCGTCAGTGCTCGCTTTGCTAGGTCTTGTCCAGGTTCCCCACCGCTCATCTGCAGGCTTGCGGTTGACCATCAGGCTGGTGCAGTTCACTCCGATCAAGGATCTCCTCATCCCCTGTATTCGGTCGCGCTCATCAGCGGAGACCACTCCATCACGAACAAGCTCGTCAAGGCTTGCATCAAATCGAGCAGGTGGGCGATTGGACAGTTTTGATTCGAATCCTGGGAGCGCCGGCCAACTGATACCTCCGCTAGTGGTCGGCTTGAGCCCCAGCACCATGGGGGTGCGACCGGAGGACGCCTGAGCGAGGCGAACCTGGCTGCCAACAACAAGCCGTGCGGTTTCAAGACCAGGATTGAGACGCAGCAGTTCCTGCAGGGTCAATCCATAGCGCTGGGCAATCTTTAAGACCGTGTCACCAAAACGGACAACAGCACGGTCCTCCACAGGAGGCAGGGACTGGAGAGGAGGTGTACGACGTAGCTCGCTGGTGTCGATCGCTGCCAGCTGCTTTATTTGCCTGGATTGCTGGCTGGGAACAACCAGCCAGTCACCTTGACGGAATTGGTGGTCTTCGTTGACGTCGTTGAGCTTGGTCAATCGCTCTTCAGCGAGCTTGAGGCGGCCGGATAGCTCTTCAACGCTAATGGGCTGGCGAACCTTGACCCAAATCTTGTCTACGCTGAGCGCAGGTAGGGCAGCATTCATACTGTCAACCGTATTTTTAAAGTTGTCTCCTGAGAGCTCAAGTTCTTTGACTTCCGTGACCCATGTTCCATCCTTCTGCTGACGCCAAGTCAAAACGTCAATCTCCTCATTGCCATAGCGCTTCCACCTGCGGGCGTACTCCTCCCTCTTGCGACGCGCCTGAAACTCAAGGGTCTCTTGGCGACGTCGTGCTGCCTCGGCATCCATTCGCCGGAGATCCTCAAGTCGCTGCTCGATCTGTTCGGGGGTTTCCGCAAAACATGGCAAGCAACAGGCGAGCCCAAGGGCTAGTGCGGCAAGCCTGATCAGAGACTTGTCAGTCTTCACGACACGGTTCTCAGACAGAGCTTTATTGATTCAACTTTGATGTGGGGTTGTGAAATCTCTGGGACGGTGGCCCGCAGGCACCAAAACAGAGGCGGGTTCCTTACGGATCACCCCAACCCCTTTCCAAGTTAAAGCCTTCTCAACTGACCCAAGGGGAAGGGGGTTGCAGTCCCATCCAGGATCACCCAACCAAAGCTGCGCTGCCCCCTCTCAATGCGGTGGAGGGTCCCATGCCGGTTGTCCCAGCGTGTGCGTGGGGCATCGACCAGAACCTCCTCCCCAATCTGCAGCTCCGGATTATGCAGGCCCTGCATAGTCACCACACCCGAAAATCGGTAGCGCCGGGCTGGAAGGTGTAGCGCTTGTCGTGGGTGGCCACCAGGAGATATTTGCAAGCGTCAGCGGTGTGATCGGGCCCGTTCGTGTCCAGATCCTCGGGATCGTGCTGGGCGTATTGCAGCCCGGGCACCGTCGCCCAGAACGATTCCACCTTGGGGGTGGCGTACAGACCCGGCGCAGTGGGGTCACCAGCCGCCTCCATCATCCGTGCCATGAGTTGCCAGCCCGGCGCCCGCTTCCCTTTTGGCCCTGCCACGAACCCAGCACCGTGTCGTTTGAGCTGGGCACCAATAGAACCACTGTCACCACCGATTTCAGCACCAATTGCCGCATCAGCCACTCGGTGTTTTTCCGCCACCCGCTCGATCGTGATGCCATTGCGTAGGCATAGCTCCCGGGCCGCCTTGGCCATCTTGCTAGTGGTCAACTCCCTATCACCTGTGCCCCATTGGCGGGTGCCATCGGGGCTGGTCAAGCACGTGTAGTGCTCATCCACCAGCACGATTGAGCCAGCGCCAAGTCGCTTCCCCTTCCACCATGTGGCTATCGGGCAGCGGTAAGCCAACAGCAGAGAACTGGGGGAGCGGGTGCCCCAGTCCAAACCCATCCAAACGTTCCAGTCGCTGTAGCCCTCAGCCCAGGTGGGTATTCCATCCCAGTCGGCGACCATGATCCGATTTTTGTCCCAGACGTGGGAGAAAAACGACCCACTTACCGCCCCCCAACTGCCGTAGACCTCTGACTGGATCTTGGCTGTGTCGTAGTTGCAGCTGGCCTTGAGGTTGGCGATGTAGGCATCCTTATTCGCCAGGTGGATGTTGTCGAAGAGCGTGGAATGCACGAGCACGCATTCCTTCTGGAACAGCTCAATGTGGGTGGGCTGCCAGGGCACCATCCGCCGAATGAAATTCTCGAAATGCCAGTACGAACCAGCGTTGTTGGGGTTGCAGGTAAGGACCATCCGTGGAGTCACACCCTCTGCTGTGCTCCGCATCGAGCTGCGCAACCGCAACAGCGGGGCAGGGTCAGCGATCTGGCCGCTCTCGTCGACGTAGACGTGGCTTAGGTCAGTGCCTTGGAACCTGTTGAAACTGGCCTCATCCTTGAGATAGTGCAGGTACAACACGGCCCCATTTGAGAAGCGAAACTCCTTTGCGCCCGTTAGGTAATGGCTGCCAGCCAGCTCAGGGCAACACGCGATCTGATCGGTGATCTCACGTTCGAGTTTGCGCAGCCCTGCCAGGTCACGCCGTACCAACGCACCGCAAAAGCCTCGGCCGAAACGGAGCACATCCCGCAAAAGCAGCAGCACCAGCCCGGTGGATTTGCCACCACCGCGGCCACCGCTCAGAAGTACGTCGTACTGGTCTGGAATTGAAAGCAGCGCCCTCTGCCAGGGGAGTGGTTCGAGCCGCTTTGGCCCAGTTGGTGCCGGTGTTTTTTCCTTGTTTTCCCGGTAGCGGCGGTCATCTGGTTTCAGCGGACTGCGCTTCCTTACCAGTGAACTGCCTTGCCGAGGCGCGGGTGTAGCTGTCATCGCACCCCCACCAGGTCCTGCCAGGCGGGTGATGGTGGGTTCGGACCAGCCCGCTCTGGAGGACGGGTGAGCAGGCATTGCCGGGCCTGGCTGAACATGGCGTGCCAATGCTTCAACTCCTTGCTGTTCTGCCAGCTGGCCTGACCCTCCATGCCCCGGATTGCAGAGGTGAGAGTGCCGGCCAGGCTGTTGGCAGTGACCTTTGCTGCTGCCGCCAGCGAGACGCAGGTGGGTTTGCCGGTAAACGCTCGGGTCATTGCTGCGGGCCCCGGTAGGCAAGCTCCCGACTTAGCGAGATCTGCCGTTGCATTTCCGCGGGTGATGGCGTCTTAGCCGCCCGAGTAGCTCGTTCGGCTTCGACAGTGGCGGCCAAGCCCTCCAGGGCAGCGTTCATCTCGGCCTGCACCCGTTCGGCGTGGTTATGGGGACGCTTAGCCGCAAGCTCCACCTGAAGGTCGCTGGTCCAAGGGGCCTCCCCTTCGATGGCCGCCGCTAGCTCCAGACTGATAGGCGGCCCCCAGAAAATTTCTGCGTCTTGAGCCAGCACGGGTGAAAGCTGCCGCAGAGCTGATTGCCAACTCCGTCCGCGCTCGTCACTCCAGGTCCATGGATTGACATTGGAGGGAATATCACGAACAGCTATTCCAGCCATTACTGCAGCTTTAAGCAACACGCCAAGCTCAAACTTGGGCTCTTGCAAACTTGACGCCATAACCAGTCTTCGTAGATACAATTATTATCGCTTACCGTGTCAAGTGTAGTAGAGAAGTGAACCTCGTAGAAGCCACAAAAATACTGCGGGTGTTGATCAAGGCCTGCCAATATTCAAACCACTACCCTCTGGGGCTGTGTAACAGTAACAAGGGACTTGAGGCCAAATGGAATAGAGCTTCTGTATATGTGGAGGGGCTAGTAACGCTGTCATAGCAAGCATTTCTGGACCCTGCCCCCTAAGGCAAAGCCACCAAGTTGGCGTTTTATGTGATAGACTAATGGGTGCAGGGGCTGAAATACCTGCACACCATTGTCCGCAAAACCAATGCAAACACTCGCCGCATCCGCGGATGAGCTGGTGGCTGCTGATCCCCGTTATTGGGATTGCCCATCGCTCAACACCGCTGAGCACATCGCCAACTCACTGGGCAAGCCGATCGCCCTGCCGCCTCACCTGGCAGATGCCCTAACAACCGATTGGGCAACAGAGCACGAACCAGCACTGCTGCGGTGGTTCGCCCGCCTCAGCCACCAGGAATACGAACAAGTTCACCGCGACAACACCTACAACCAGGAGAACGACTTCTCGGAGAACTTCGTATTCTCGATCTTCTCGCCAGTTGGCTGCTCTGACTGGTGCTGGTCGGACGATGTCTTCGTGGTTGTTGAGACTCACCTGGGAGGTGATGTCCGCGGTAACTACGGTCCTGCGGGTGTCTATCGCATCGATTCAATAGCCGACTCTGGATTCCTGGATTGGGTCTGCGGCTGGTTTGCATCGCCGATCAGCACCGACTCGATCAACTATCTGGCTGATAGTGAGCACCCGGAATTGCAGGCGGCCAATGATCGGCTCAGCATCGGTTACAGCAGCCATCCGACCAGTGAGCTGCGGAATCTGTTGTGGCAGGGATGTGAGCCGGTTTGGTCTGATCGGCTGAATTGCCACGTCGCCCGACTAGCAGATGTGCCATTCGCCGTACGCGTTGAGCCGATTGGGCCCAGCTACGGCTGAGTTGACGTTTTTGCGTTGGGGGTGTTGCTGCTGCAGCGCCCCAGTTATTGCAGGCCAGTTGCCATTCGAGATGGAACGTCAATTCACCAACGCTAAAAGAAATGCCCAAAACCAACGGATCAGGACAGGCGCAAACACTGTCTCCCGCTCAACTTGACCAGTTATTAGATGCCGCACCAGGGCCGGATCATCGAGCGCTTTGGGCGATCATGCGCTTTACCGGAAGCCGGGTGAGTGAAACTCTGGCCCTGCGGTGGGGGGCCATCCACCAAGAGCGGGTGGTGTTCATCAAGGCCAC
>NZ_JAGQCO010000073.1:0-7502 GCF_024346235.1 Cyanobium sp. BA5m-21 | reverse complement strand
TCAGGGTTCATAAGGGATAAACGGAGCTGCGCAATCAGCTTCCAGGCAGTCATCCCCTGCCTGCCACTGTTCACCCTCCGGAGAGGGTCACAGGACCTCCTGAGTTACACCACTCAGAGGGGCGCTACCCCTACTTGCAGAAGAGGGCAATAAGCAGGCCCTCGCCGCCAAGGCCGATGCCACCTGCTGGGTGATCGAGCATCTACGCGGTCAGGCCGCCTACCGCCAGCAGCAGGCCAAGCGGCTCGCCGATCTGGCACGTAGTGATGCCGGCCGGGCTGATGCGTTGGAGGAATCGCTGATCTTTGTCCTCACCCAGCTCCAGCCAGCCGCTGCCCGCTTCTCCTTCCCCGATCACGAGCTCAGCAGCCGCAAGTCCTCAGCTGTCGTGATCGACGAAGAGCAGGCCCTCGATGCCGAGTGGCTCACCTTCTCCACCACAAGCAAACCCGACAAGAACGCCATCAAGGAAGCCCTCAAAGCCGGCCGTCAAATCACCGGCGCTCAGCTGCTCACCCGCCGCTCCTGGCGCATCCACTGACTGGAGGGGGGCAGAGCCCCCCGCGACATGGCCCGCTGCAGTGGCGGGCCCTTTCTTCCTGATCCGATTTCGCTCCTTTCTTCTTCTCGCTCCATCGCTTCCCATCGCCATGACCGTCGCCGCCCCTTCCGCCAATGGGTCCAGCACCAGCAGTCGTCCCGCCGCTCCTCTTCCGGCCCAGCGGCCGCCCTCCGCTCTGGAGGTGATCCGCTCTGCTGACCGGTCCGATATGGAGACGTCAGCAAACCCGCCATCAGCCGCGGCGCCGCAAGTCCTCCAGGCTCAACCCCTTGGCTTCTCCCCCGAGCAGCTCGCCGCCCTGGCCGCTCCGCTTGATCGGGCCAAAGTTCGTCAGCGGGAGCAGGGCCGCAGCCGCGTGAGCTATTTGGAGGGTTGGCAGGTAATCGCGGAAGCCAACCGCATCTTTGGCTTTGACGGCTGGCAGCGCCAAACCATCGCCGTTCGCTGCGTTGCACAGGCCGAACGAACCATCGGCAGAGATCAGAAACCCGGCTGGGGCGTCACCTACACCGCCCGCGTCCGCATCACCGTCACAGCCGGAGGCCATACACCCCTGATCCGCGAGGGCACCGGTGCCGGCCACGGCATCGACGCCGACCTGGGCCAGGCCCATGAGTCCGCCATCAAGGAGGCCGAGACCGATGCGATGAAAAGAGCGCTGATGACCTTTGGCAATCCGTTTGGTCTGGCGCTCTACGACAAGCAGCAGAGGGAGGTCACCAGTTCAGCCACTGCGGCCCCAATCGGCTCCCCCAGAACAAGGCCCGTAGAAGCTGCTCCCCAGCAGCAGCCCCAATCACCTGCACAGCAGGAACCTGATCCAAGCCTTGACCCGCTCGATCCAGGCACAATCCAGCAGATCCTCGCCACCGTTCGGGGCCTTCCACGCCCTGCTCTGGAGGGGTTCACCAAGGCCTTCCGCAAGCGGTTCCAGGTGCCGCAGGAGGCTGCTTCTATCGCCGATCGGATCTGCCAGCGGCGGCACCATGACTGGATCGAGACGTTTCTGGTGTCGCACCGATAGGTGCGCTCTGCAAATCAGCACCGATAGGTGCGCTCAGCAGAGCAGCACCAGCAGCTGGCCACCTGAATTGGAAGCAGCAGAAGCGACGCACGTCTTCTGCGCCAAAAAGGTATAGATTTTGAACTCTATGGACTTTGAGTTCGACCCGCTCAAGAGCAAGGCCAACCAGGCGAAGCACGGCATCGACTTCGTCGATGCCCAGGCTCTGTGGAACGATCCCGACCTGCTGGAAATCCCAGCCCGCACCACAGATGAGCCGCGGTTTCTCGTCATTGCTCAGATCCATGGCAAGCACTGGTCAGCTGTGATCACCCATCGCAGCCAGGCCATCCGCCTCATTTCTGTCCGTCGCTCCCGCCTGGAAGAGGTCCAGCTCTATGAACAGTTCTGAATTCGATCGTCGCTTCGACGCTGGTGACGCCGTGCTCGGCGCACTCGATCTCGACGCCGCTACTCGGCCCCGCCTGCAGCAGAAGCGCGTCAATGTGGATTTCCCCCTCTGGATGGTCGAGCAGCTCGATCGTGAGGCCACCCGTCTTGGCGTGACACGGCAGTCGATCATCAAAGTGTGGCTCGCTGAGCGACTGGAGCACCGCACTGAATCAAACCTGGGCACAGCCACCGTTCACTGAAGGGCCTCATCACCAAAGGCCGATCGGATCAGCCAGCGCCGCCATCACGAATGGATTGAGGCGTTTCTTGTGTCGCACCGATAGGTGCGCCCTACAGAACTACACCAAGCGGTTGCTTGATGCCGGTTCACTCTCCTGGTCGCGATAGGTCTGCCTACCTTCAGAGGAGGTCGCGGAATTGCTGGGGAGTTAAGCCGGCATCACGGGCAATGGCCCCCATGGTGATGGCGTTGATCGGGTCATGACGCGGGATCACCAGCCGGCGTTCTCCATTGCTCAAAATCAAGTGGCCGGACTCCCGCACAATGCGGTAGCCCAACTTCTGGAACACACGAACCGCATCCTTTTGGCTGATGCCGGGCAAGCGAGGTATTCAGATCGCCAGCTCAAGCGTCTCCACCTGCTTGATACCGGCTTCTTCTGCCTCCACCTCAAGCCAAAGGCCAATGGCCTCACGGATGCTGGTAAGAGCTTCTTCCCGGGTCTCGCCCTGGGAGTGGCAGCCAGGCAGATCCAGGCAACTCACCGACCAACCCTCGTCTGTCTCCAGTAAACGGATCCTGTACGACACCGCCGGTTCCTCGTTATTCCTTGAACCTAGCCAGATCCAGCCTCAGCGCTGCAACAACCAGCGCAGCAGCGACAGGCCAATGATCAGCCCGATGCCGATGTTCCAGAGCCAAGACGGACGCTCGGCCAACCGCTGCAGCCAGGCCGGCAGCTGATCACGCCACTGCTCCATTGCCAGCACCGCCAGCAGCAGCAGGACCAAGGGGATGCCGATGGCCAAAACGAGCTCGCGCAACGTCGGCCCTTATCCGCTGAGCGCACCGTATCGAGGGCGCAATGGGACGGCACCAAAGCCCGTCAATCGTGCTAGTACACGTGTACGAGTTCGGAGCTATTCATGGGTGCCCCTCTCCCCCGACCCGCAGCACTGAATGCCCGGCTTGATCTCCCGATCGAGGAGTGGCCCTACCTCGATGAGGCGGTGCTGCTCAAGACCCGGATCAGCAAGGTCTGCATGACCTGCCACTGGTTTCGGCATCACGCCGGGGTGAACTGCATCCCGGTGCTCACCTGTCAGCTGCACCAGGGTCTGATTGCCCATGGCGAGCACCTGACCAGCCGCTGTCAGTGCTGGACAGATGACCTGGTGCGCCAGAGAGGCTGGGCGCCGGAAGTGGCCTGAGTAGGCCATGCGCATCGGCGATCGCAACCGCCCACCGCTGTCTCCACAGGAGGGCTGGCTTAGCGATGGCCGCCAAGTGCTCCATTTCCAGCCCTGCCGCTACGACCGCTGGAGTCAGGTGTTGGAGGTGACTTTTGGAGAGGTGATGCCCAGCGGTGAACCACCGCTGCTTAAGCACCGCAGGGAGCTGATGCGAGATGAGGCGATCAAGCTCTGGGGCCAGAAGCGACAGGAGGGTTGGCAGGCGTGTCCGCCGCAGTGGATCCCGCAGAAGCCGCTGCGGGACTAAGTGGCGCCACCTCTTCCGGTCCCGCCAGCCAGCAGGGGGAGACTCGTGATCAACCTGTGCTCCTAAACCCCTTCTTGCCGTTCAGCACGGCCAAGGTGCTGAGCCTCAAGGCCACTGTGCTGCTGCTGCTCACCCTGCTGATCAAGGCGAGGGTACAGATCGTGGCCGGGTCGGCCATCGGAATCTTTCTGTTGCTTCTGCAGACGCTGGTGTTCCTGGCCATCAGCGGTGGCCTGGTGTTAGCGGCCGGCGGTGCAGCGATCTACGCCAAGCAGCGGCGCCGGACTGCTGCGGATTGAGGACGCACCATGGCCGTTGAAGTAGCCCTGGCGATGCTGCATCGGAATGGCCGCTGGCTAATGCAGCTGCGCGACGAGATCCCCACGATCGTCGCGCCTGGCTGCTGGGGACTGTTTGGCGGGCACCTCGATCCGGGCGAAACCCCGGAGCAGGCGCTGCGGCGGGAGCTGCTGGAGGAGATCAGCTGGCAACCCACGGTGGTGGAGCTGGTGATGGTTCATCACATCCACCGCCGCACGGCCCATGTGTTCCGAGCTGAGCTGTCGGTTCCGCTGGAGCAGTTGCAGCTTCTGGAAGGCCAGGACATGGCCCTGGTGAGCGCAGAGGACCTGCTGGCAGGTTCTATCTGGAGCAGGCGTCTGGGCAGCCATCGCCCTCTGGCCGATGGATTGCTGGAGGTGATGCAGCACGTGCTCACCGAGCAGACTTGAAACACAACAAAGCCCGGAGCTTTTGCCCCGGACATTTGCCTGCTCAGCCGTGTTGCCGCCTCAAGTGGGTCGGCCGCAGCTGCGTGGTCGTTTGCTCGTTACAAATCAGGTGATCGACACCGGTCTTCTCCGGCGGCAATGGGAGTTCAGGAAGGGGGCTTAACAGCTGACGCCAGGATGCGGCGGCACCTTCTTCAATTTGGCCCCAAGTGGCATCCCCCCTGCAGATCCGCCCCTACGAGCAGGCCGACTGGCCAGCGGTGTGGGCGCTGCTGGAGCCGGTGTTCCGCGCCGGTGAAACCTTTCCCCACGACCCCGCCATCAGCGAGGCAGAAGCCCAGCTGGCCTGGGTGGAGCAGAACCAGGCGGTGATGATCGCCGTGGATGGTGACGGGGCCGTGGTGGGCACCTATTACCTCAGGCCCAACTCCCTCTGCCTTGGTGCCCATGTAGCTAATGCCGGCTACGTGGTGGCTGAGCGCTGCCGGGGCAATGGAATCGGCAGTCGTCTCTGCCAGCACTCGCTGCAGGCGGCCCGGCGGCTTGGATTCCGGGCGATGCAGTTCAACCTGGTGGTGAGCACCAACACCGCAGGCATCCGCTGCTGGCAGCGCAACGGCTTTCAGGTCGTTGGCACCCTGCCGGGAGCGTTTCGCCACAGGCAGTCGGGCTACGTCGATGCCCTGGTGATGTTCCAGGGGCTAGTGGAGGGGCCTAACCCATGAAGGTGGTGCCGTTGCGGCTGCAGCCTGAAGACGATCTCCGTCAGGCGCTGGAAACCTGGATGGGCGAGCAGGAGGAGCAGGCCGGCTGTGTGATCAGCGCTATCGGCAGCCTCTCGGTGGTCCAGCTGCGCTTCGCGGGAGCGGCGGCGGCCACAACCATTCATGGCGAGCTGGAGATCCTCAGTCTCTCCGGCACCCTTTCGGCCGATGGCGCCCACCTCCACATCGCCATCGCTGACAGCAGCGGCGCCGTGATCGGCGGACATCTCTGCACCGGTTCCCTTGTACGCACCACCGCCGAGCTGGTGCTTGGCCTGCTGCCGGAGTGGCGATTCAGTCGGGAGCTGGATCCGGCCACCGGCTATGCCGAGCTGCGAATCAGTCCTCGGTCTCTGGGCTGAGGGGCGGCAGACGCCGCTCCACCTGCAGAAACACCAGCCAGGCCACGCCAGCACTAATGCCGCCGGTCCAGTCATTGCGCAGCAGCTCGATGATCGAAATCGTGCTGGCACCGATGCGCAGGCCCCTCAGCAGAAAGCGGCCCAGCTGCTCCATTCGGAAAGAAACTCCCACCGTCATCCACGCACCAGTAGCGACCGGATCAGCTGCTCAAGGCCCTCAACCCGCTGCAAGCAGCGCTGCTCCATCAGGTCCATCCGCTGCAGTAGCCGCTGCTCGAGTTGCGCGGCCTGGAGCCCCGCTCCACTGGCACCACGCTTGCCAGTCTTCCCAGGCCAGGAGCCGGTGCGAAAGGTCTGCTCCAGCTCAGCCCAGGTGGGCTTCTTGGGGGCAGGGCCCAGGCGCTGTTCTGCCCAGGTCTGGGCATCGGCCACCCGCCGGAACCGCTCTTTCAGGGCCGCAAGAGAGCACGCCTCTGGGGCAAGCAGGGCCTGGGGTGCGAGCGCGGGCGTGAGTGGCTGGTTCATGCCAGCCGCAGCGGCCGCAGGGCCAGTCAGCTCCTCCACCATCTGGCGCACGCTGGCGTTCTGTTCGCCCAGAGTGCGGAACAGCTCGGCGTCGCTTTTGGACAGCCGGGCCATCAGCTCGGCAAAGCGCTCGCTCAGTTCAGCCATTGCTGGAGGCTCCTCCGCGCAGCAGCGCGCGCATCTTGGCGATCAGTTCGGTGATGCGCAGGATGCTCCAGAAGCCTGCCTGCTCCTTGGCCTCATCAAGGTCGCTAAGCAAACGATCCAAGGCCTCTTGCTTGCCTTCAAAGAGCTCAAGCTCCCGATGCAGCTCCTGCGCCATGGAAAGCGCCTCGGCTTTTTCCTTACCGATGGCTACCAATCGCCCCTCGTAACCATGGAGGGTGGCCAGGAAGCGATCACGGGCCTCACGCAGCTCGCGCGAGCGGCGCTGCAGCTGGCCGCGGGCGCGAGCCAGCGAGGCATGGCTGTTGCGCATCGCGCTGTAGGTGTGCGCGATCTGCTCCGGAGAAAGGCCACTGAGATCGCGAGGAAAATCGCCGGTGGCACGGATTCCCTTGCACTCCGGCGCAGCAGCCACCAGGGCCGAGTCAGAGCTCGCCGGGAGATCATCCAAACCCTCTGGCGGATTCATGGCGGCTGGGTAAGGGACCCCAGCAAAAGCCACGGGAGGGTCGTAGGGCAACGCCAAACCAGCTATTCATGCGAGTTCCGCATAGTTGGCTCCTCTAGTAGTGGCGCTGGCAAGGCGCCGGACTGATGCTGTGGGCAGTGGCGGAAACGCCAACGCAACGTTGCTTGTCGATGGCCCAGCAGAACAACGGATGCGCCACCGGCTGCGGCACCTTGCTGGGCCTGGCGGCCCTGGGCTTTGTGCTCGCCTACTGGCAGGTCTTTCTGATCGCGGGGCTCTTGATCCTGGCCATCGTTGCCGTGGTCTATGCCCTGCTGCTGCAGAACCACCGGCAACTCCAGGCCTTGGTGGACGATGCGGATCGGCGCGTCCACCAGGCCCCCTGTCAGGTCAAGGAGAGCTTTGGCGTGATCCACTCGCTCAAGTTGGCCGGCGACCTGCAGGCCCTGCGGGTTGAGGTGATCTGCTGCACGCTCACCGCCAACGGCAAGACATTGGGCACCGAGGAAGTGTGTATCAGCCTCAGCCCACCGGCCGCGAGGCTGCAACTCCGCTCTGCCAGCGGTTTAGCCAACTGGCTGCGCGGCGGTGGCATCGCCCAGCTCACGGATCTCTCCGTGGAGTGCAAGGCCGTCAAGGCGGCGATGGAGTGCCTGCGAGAGCGGTCGTGGACCAACAAGGCCCTGGGCAAGATCGATGGGCTGCGCACCTCGCTGATCGACACCCTGGCCAAGGCCAAGGGCAATGAGCTACTGGAAGGAGCCATCCCCCAGCTACAGCAGGGCTT
>NZ_JAGQCO010000072.1:0-7579 GCF_024346235.1 Cyanobium sp. BA5m-21 | reverse complement strand
CAAGCCAGGCGGAGTTGGCCCAGGCTGCTGGTCTGAGCGCGCCATTGCTTAAGAAGCGCTTGCAGGCGGGCCGGCGTGCCAAGGAGCGGATGGTGGCTGCGAATTTGCGGCTGGTGGTGAGTGTGGCTAAGAAGTACACGCGGCGGAATATGGAGCTGCTGGACCTGATCCAGGAGGGCACGATCGGGCTGGTGCGCGGCGTTGAGAAATTCGATCCAACCCGTGGCTACAAATTTTCAACGTATGCGTATTGGTGGATTCGCCAGGGGATCACGCGGGCAATCGCTGAGAAGAGCCGGACGATCAGGCTGCCAATCCACATCACCGAAACGCTGAACAAGCTGAAGAAGGGCCAGCGTGAACTAAGCCAGCTGCTGGGGCGCACGCCGACGGTGACGGAGCTTGCCGAAGCGGTGGAACTGCCAGAAGAAGAGGTGAAGGATCTACTGTGCCGTGCGCGCCAACCGGTGAGCTTGGAGACGAAGGTGGGCGACGGTGATGACACCGAACTGCTGGACCTGCTGGCAGGAGATGCGGAGCTGCCTGAAGACCGGGTGGATGGAGAGTGCCTGAAGGGCGACCTGCGAGCGCTGCTGGAGCAACTGCCGGAGCTGCAGGGGCGGGTGCTGAAGATGCGTTATGGGATTGAGGCTGGGGAGCCGCAAGAGAGCTCGGAGCCGATGAGCCTCAGTGCCATTGCTAAGCAATTGGGCATGAGCCGCGACAAAACTCGCAACCTGGAGCGCAAAGCCCTCGAAGGCGTACGGGCCCAGTCACGCATGCTTGAGGGTTATCTGGTGGCTTGAGCTGACTCAGCCGGTGGAGCTGACGCTGCGAGCAATCAGTACGGTCAGCATCACGATGGCAAGAAGAACCTGGAGAGCCATAACCAGCTTGGCTCTCCGTGACATAACGGCTTCAGATGTGGGTCCGTAGGTGGAATTGACGTTCATCGAGATAAACAGGTAGTCGATGATGTGGGGTTCGGGTGGTTCTTCTCCCTGTCGGCTGGGCCAAATAAATGCACCGCCTGGAGTGCTGACATCAAGAAAGATATAGACAAACATAAATACGAGCACGCTTTCCATATAGACGGCTGCCACATCCCACAATCCTGCCAATCCACCGCCTTGATGGCTGCCTGCAGTGGCAACCATGGACAGCACATTTGCTATTACCTGAAGCATTGAAAACAGCAGATAGGCCAGGGCCCAGCGGAAAAGATGGCGGTTTTTGCCGCGAAACAGGCTGACCGTTAGCCCGATTGTTACGGCGATGAAGGCAATTGTGGCAACGATGTCGATGCTGTGTACTAAATCGCTGAGATTTGGAGCAATCAAGCTGCGATGCCGCAGATGATTAACCAGCAGAAGATCCATTCCCCAGACGCCTGTCGTAGCAGCAATTACCGCTAGTCGCCCCCTGCCGCTGGTTAGGCGCTCGCGCAGCATATCGGCGGGTCCAGCGCTTGTCTGCTTTGAAGGCTCGCTGGCCATAATTTTGCTCCGGCTGATGGTTGGATGAAATATTTAGGTTTGATTGGGGAATTTTGAACCAATTCAAGTGATGATATGGCAGCTATGAATCTATCTTTTGGTGATTATCTTGGTTTTGCCGCCTATTTTGCAGGCAGGCTGATGGCTTCTTTTAGTAGTAAAATTAGAAAAACTGATCGAAGTTGTCGAAGTCGACTGCGCTGAAGGTACCTGCTTCTACCTGAGCCATAAGCCGTTCCAGCTGCACCCACAGGGCGCCAGCTGTGGCAATCGACAACACAAAAGAAACCAGCAGGGCAACCCCCGCCGAGAAACCGAATACCTGCAGGCTGCCGCCAATAAAAAGGGTGATGCCGATCACCACGCCGAAGTAAGGCAGGGTGACCGCAAAACTGCCAAGTGGTAGCAGGGGCAGGCGATCCTGTTTCCAGCCCTCCAGCTTGTTTTCTACCAATTTGGCGAAGGTGAGCCCGCAGAGCACGCCGATGGCCAGGCCCACACCAGCTACTAGGTAGGGGGGCTGGATGATCTGGGCATATTCCAGAAGGATGTCGCTCGCATCGAGGTCGGCGTACATCCAGCCGTCCGGCAGGGCGCTGCTGTCCATGGCGTCGAGGGGCAGGCTGGCCATCTGCTGAGACTGGTCTTGGTGGCCGAGACCCTAGGCCCTCAGGGTTCCCAGCGCTGGGAACCCAGGAAGGTGAGTTCGACGAAGCTGCTGCCGTTGTGGTCCTGGGGACCCAGTTGCACCCGGTAGCCGCCAAGGTCTAAATCGCGCATCGTTTCAAGCGCGGTCACAAAGCGTTGGCGGGTTGGCGCCGGCCCGGCCCGACGCAGGCCTTCCACCGTCATCTTGGCGGCAAGGAAGCCCTCGAGGCTGATGAAGCCGAATTGGGGTTTGGCCTGCTGGCGGCGCATTAATTTCTGGTATTCCTTCACCACTGGCACCCTTTCGTTCCAAGGGAAAGGCACCACCTGGGCCACGCCAATGCCACTGGCCTCATGGCTTTGCAGCGAGGCCCGCAGGGCGCTGGTACCTACAAACGACACGTTCATCAGCTGGGCTGTGCTGCCGCGCCGCCGCATCTCGCGGCTTAAGGAGGCCGAGCTCGGGTAGGCCGCTATCACCAAAACCGCGTTGGCATTGGCGTTTTGCACCATGCTGGCTGCCCCGCCGGTTTGGTTTGAGTTGCGCTCAACGCTGGCAGTGGCCACTGGCTTGAGGCCATGGCGTCTCAAGGCCTTGAGAGATCCCTTGAGGCCGTCTTTGCCAAAGGCATCGTTTTGAAAGACAACCGCAACGCGATGGCGGCCGCTGCGCACCAGGTAGTCGACCATCCGGTCAATTTCCATGTGGTAGCTGGTACGTAGGTTGAACACCATGGGGCGATGGGGCTGGCGTAGCAGCTGGGCGCCGGTGAGTGGAGCTATTAGTGGAATTTTCTGTGTCTCAACCAAGGGCAACACCGCCTTGACGGTGGGGGTGCCCACATAACCAAATAAAGCAAACACCTTGTCGCGTTCAACCAGCTGCTTGGTGTTGCGCAGGGTGAGAGGTGGGTCGTAGCGGTCGTCGAGGCTCAGCAGCTTCAGTCGCTTGCCATGGACGCCACCTTGGCGATTCACTTCGGCGAAATAGGCCAGAGCCCCTTCCCGGTATTCGCTGCCGAGCATGCCGGAGGGGCCGCTGAGGGCCGCCGACTGCCCCAGCACGATTTCTGTTGATGCCAGGGCAGGCAGGCTCAGCGTCAGGACCAACGCCGCTGCGGTGCCTACTCGCCCCCAACCGGCTTTCGGCCTTAACTTCAGCAAACTGCAGCGGTTGGGCATGGGTAAGCGCAGGCAAAGGCCTTGGAACGTGCTGGCGATGGTTGCCGTTGTTCTGGCGGCCATCCTGGCAATTTTGGGGATCGGGCGCATTGATGTGAGCCCAGTGCTAAGCCGCGACTCTTTGCGGCTCTCTTCCGCGTCCCGTGCTCTCACTACCTTGCCCCTCGGCGAGAAGCCTGCCCTTGGTGTATGGAGCGCCATGCGGGGAGACCAGCTCAGCGCCGGGGAGGAACGGGTGGATCGGGCTGAGTTTGAGCTAGCCCCATACAAAGTGGAAGTAGGGGTGTATTCAACTAGCAATTATGAGCTTGATCTAACGGTGCCAACCTATTCTAGTAGTGGCTATGTTTGGCTGCGCTGGGAGGAGCCTATGCAGCGCTATGTGGAGGCTCGTGGTGGAGATATTTCGAGTATGTTTATTGTTCTGAATACCCTGCTTTCTGACAAGGATTCAAGCCTTAGGCCGGTGGGCAATGTTCCCGCGCGGCTTGCGGATGGTAGTTACTACCAATTGTTTACCTATGTGGGTCGTTATTATGTAGACAAGGCTAGTTTTCGACACTACCCTTTCATGAGCATAAGCCTGCCACTTGTGATTGAGGCTAACGATATAGACGGCCAACTTAGTTATCGAAATCTCCGCTTAGTCCCGGAGATTCGCAACAGCGGGATGGGTCTCTACGCTCGCATTATTGGCTGGCTAAATACTGGCTGGTCGATTGCGGAATACCGGCACCATTATGCTACAAATTTTGGGCTTGGTGGCGAAGAAAACGACTACAGCCAAATCCTCTTTGAGATTTCCTACGGCACCTCTTCGTGGTCGTCTTTCTGGAGATTGTTGTTGCCCCTCTCCGTGTTGATGGCCATGGTGTTGTTGGTATTTAAGGTGCGCCCTGATGAGCAGGATGCTCGTGCCAGTATCCCGGTCACTGTTCTCCTTACCCTGGTTTTCCTACAGCAAACCTATCGTGACAAGTTGCCTGATTTGCCCTTTCTTACCTTCCTTGATCAAGTGTACGTCGTTGCTTACGTAGTCACGCTGGCAGCTTTTGTATTGGTTCTATGGATTGGACGACGCTATGCCGTGATGGAATCGATTGAAGATCCCGCCGAGAAACAAGCGTTATTGCTGCATCTAAATCGCCTTGATGATACCTGGCCCCTAGTGGTGGTTCTGGTGGGTGGTGCTGCAATTACCTTCTGCTGGATGACGATCCCCCAGGTTGGTTGAGCTATTTATTGTTTAAGCCTATTGTTTAAGGCCATTGTTTAAGCCTGTCTATAATTTAAGCGGGTTGCAGTGTGAGCTTTGCCAGCATGCCGCTCACCAACTTGCGAGGTGAAAAAGTACGTCCCATCAGGCCCATCAGGGCTCGCAAATCGTCTGTGTGCAGGCGATCGCCCTGAACCAGAGTAAGCAGGAGCCGTTGCCTCAGGCTGCCGCCCTCTGGGCCTAGAAGCAGCTTCAGGCCAGCTCCCGCAACTGGAAGCAAATCGGGACTAGTGGAATCGTTCTCCACAACCGCCAATAGATTTTCTAGTCGTTCAAGCTGCAGGCGCCCTTGTCGATCAAAGAGCACCTCAAGTAGTTTATCGCGCATCTCACTGGTTTCGCCTGCCAGCAGGCGCCGGGCCACGTATGGATAGGCAACCCTGATGATCTTGAAGCTGGGATCAAGCCGCAGGGCCAGGCCCTCCTGGCTCACCACCGCCCTAATGATCAGGGCGAAGCGAGCCGGCACACGAAAGGGATAGGCATACATCAGCTCCGAAAAGCGATCGGTGATGGCTTTGAAGTTGAAGGAGCCCACGTTGTCGCCTAGGGCGCCACCAAGCACCTCCTCAAGGGCAGGAATGATTGGCTTGAGATCGGCCCGGGGATTGAGGAAACCCAGGCTGACGAAATCAGCCGCGAGGGCGGTGAAATCCCGATTGATCAGGTGAACAACGGCGCCGGTGAGGGTGAGGCGATCGCTGTCGCTGATCGAATCCATCATGCCGAAATCCACATAGGCCACATGGCCCAGGGGGCCGGTTTTGCCGGAAAGCGCAAACAGGTTGCCGGGGTGGGGATCAGCGTGGAAATAGCCAAATTCGAGCAGTTGCTGCAGCCCGGCGATCACGCCAGTGCGGATCAGGGCCGAGGGGTCCAGGTTGCGAGCCTCCAGCGCCTGGCGTTCCTGCAACTTGGTGCCATTGATCCACTGGGTGGTGAGCACCCGCTGGCTGGATAGCAGTCGCTCCACCCGCGGCACGGTCACCTCTGGTTGGCGGGCGAATAGATCGGCAAATCGTTCAGCGTTATTGGCCTCGAGCCGGTAATCAATCTCCTCGAACAAAGTTGAGCCGAATTCATCGATGATGTCGCCGAGGCCAAAGCCCAGGTTGAGTGGCAGCAGCGGCGCACTCAGCACAGCCAACAGGCGGATGATCACTAGATCCCGCCGCAGAATGGTGGGCAGATTGGGGCGTTGCACCTTGACGGCCACCCAGTGGCCATCAGCGAGCTGCGCTTTGTATACCTGGCCCAGGCTGGCTGCTGCTACGGGGTAGTCGGGGAATACCTCAAATAGCTGGTCGGCCGGGGCGCCCAATTCCTGCTCAATGGTTGCTAGCGCAATCCCATGGGGATAGGCGGGCAGGTTGTCCTGCAGCTGGGTGAGCTGTTCGAGCCAGTCGCGCCGCACCAGATCGGGCCGGGTGGAAAGGGCTTGGCCCACCTTGATGAAGCAGGGGCCCAGGTCCGTGAGCGTGGTCAGAATTCGCCTTCCCAGCCGTTGCTGCACCTGGGCATTGCTGCTGTTCCCCTGCACCACCAACACCAGGGCCAGGCTGGACAGCTGCCAGATCACCACGAGCAGCCGGGCTATCAGCACCCAGGGACGCAACAGCAACCAGCGGAGGTCTCTGCCTGGGTCGTAACCCAGCTCGCTGGCAGCTTCGGCGTAGGTCAAGGCACGGCAGCGGCTAGTTGAGCAGACTCTATGAACGCCATCCCTCTTTTCATGGGCCTGCCGCTGCATCTGCCGGCCCACGGCCGTGGTCGGGGTCTGTCTCCTGCCCTGCGGCGCCTGCTGCGCCAGCGGCCGGGCAGTTGGGATCTGCCGGAGCTGCCGGAGCAGGGTGGTCCCCTGATCGATACCGGCTCCGTCGCTGATGCTCAGCGGCGTTGTGCCTCCCAGCTTGGAGCGGAGGCGCTCTGGTTTGGTGTTAATGGTGCCAGTGGCATGCTGCAGGCAGCCCTGCTAGCCCTGGCTCCCCCTGGCAGCCGGGTGCTGCTGCCCCGCAACCTGCACCGCTCCCTGCTGCACGGCTGCGTGCTGGGCCAGCTGCGGCCAGTGCTGTTTGACCTGCCCTTCGATACGGCCAGCGGTCTGTGGCTGCCACCAAGTTCTGCCCATCTCGAGCTGGTGCTTGCAGCAGCAGCGCAAAACGGTCCCCTGGCGGCCCTGGTGCTGGTGTCGCCGAGCTACCAGGGCCAGCGCGCCGAGCTACCGGCCCTGGTGGCATTGGCCCACGGCCGTGGGCTACCCGTGCTGGTCGATCAAGCCCACGGCCGCGGCGAGGCCTTGGCGGCCGGGGCCGACCTGGTGGTGCTCTCGGGCCAGAAGGCTGGCGGCGGTTTGGCCCAGAGCGCCGCCCTGCTGCTGCAGGGCGGCAGGGCTGATCGCGATGCCGTGGCCCGGGCCCTGCTCTGGCTGCAGACCTCCAGCCCCAGCGCCCTGCTGCTGGCCTCCGCAGAAGCTGCCCTCGACGACCTCACCAGCTCGGCGGGCCGGCGCCGCTGGCAAGCGGCAGGGCGCTGCGGCGAGCGCCTGCAGCGCCGCTGCCGTGCGCTGGGCTTGCCCCTGGTTGCAAATGACGACCCGCTGCGGTTGGTGCTGCACACCGCTGCCATGGGAATCAATGGGCTGGAGGCCGATGCCTGGTTGCTGCAGCGGGGTGTGATCGCCGAGCTGCCGGAACCGGGGGCGCTCACTTTTTGCTTGGGTATGGCGCCGCCCCCTGGGCTGCTTTGGCGCCTGCCCCACCAGCTGTTGCGCCTGCGGCGTGCCCTGGGGGGACCACCCCTGCCACCCTTCAGCGCGCCACCGCTGCCGCTGGTAGCGGAGCCGGAGCTGCCCTTGGCCGAGGCCTGGCGCGCTCCGGCGGAAGTCGTGGCTTTGGCGGCGGCAGCTGGACGGATCGCCGCCGAACCCCTGTGTCCCTATCCGCCGGGTATTCCCCTGCTGGTGCCCGGCGAGCGGATC
>NZ_JAGQCO010000071.1:0-7593 GCF_024346235.1 Cyanobium sp. BA5m-21 | reverse complement strand
CTCGCCGGCCTTCATCAAGCCGCCCCAAGGTGGCGAAGGCCCGGCCCGCCCTGGCCAGAACCTTTCCTACGAATCCGTCTTGCGCACCCAGAAGCCGGGGCGGCTGCAGGTGCAGCTCCCCAATGGCCGCAGCTTCCGCCTGGGCGGGGATGCGGTGCTGCGGCTTGGTCGCCAGCGTCTCGATCTGCAGCGCGGCCAAATCATTGCCTGGGTTAATCCGGGCGCCAAGGGCGGCGCGCCGCTCACGATCCAGACCCGGGCTGCCACGGCCTCGATCGTCGGTACTACGGTTTTTATCGAGGCAAGTGACACCGGCCTGAAGATCTTCAGTTGGGAGGGCGAGGTGGCCTGCACCACCACGGACGGCCAGCGCAAGACCCTGCGGAGCGGTGAGCAGCTGGCCTACGAGAACGGCACCTGGGCCAAAACCCGCCTGACAACTCAGGAAGCCGCCGCACGGCGTCAGAAGAGCATCCTGCTCAATGGCTTCGCTGCCCCAATGGAAACCCTGCCGGTGCTGGAGAGGGAGCTCGGCATCAGCACGCCGGTGTCTACCCGGTGAGGCGACCGCCCTTGTGGGGTCTGGCCCTGTTCGCCGGGCTGCTGCTGGTTCAGCCGGTTCTGCGACCCTCGCCTCCTGGCCAGCTGCTGGTGGCCCTTGATGCGTTTTTGCAGGCGCAACTTTTTCGCCTGCGGGGGGTGCGCCTTGATCCTGGGGCACCGGTTGTTGTGGCTATCGATGCCGACTCCATCAACCTTGATCGCCTATTCAGCCCGGAGGAGCGTCAGGCTTCGCCCCTGTGGCGAACTATGGGGCAGTGGCCCTGGCCGCGGGCGCTGCAGGCTGAGCTGGCGGCCACCGTGCTGGAGCGGGGTGCTCGCCGGGTGGTGTTCAACCTGGTGTTAGCCCAGCCCAGTCGTTTCGGCCAGGCCGATGACGCAGCTTTTCAGCGCCGTCTGGCTCCCTGGAGGGCTCAGCTTGTCTTGGCTGCCTCATCCGCAGGCAGCAGTCAGCAAGACCTGGAGCAGGTGCAGTTGCAAACGCCCCTGTACGCCGGCATAGCGGTGGGACTGACCAACCTGCTGCAGAGCCCCCAGGGCATTACTGATGCCATCCCAGGCAGTGACTGGATTGCAGCCCATCTGGCTGGCTTCCAACCTCCCCTGCCCCAAGCGCTTGCCTGGGCCGCCAGCGCTCAGGCCCCTCCCACGTCCGTGCGGGGAATCAACTTTCCCGGGCCGGCCGGCACTCTGCCCATCGTGCCGGCCTGGCAGCTGCTGGAGCAGCCAGCTGCGTTCTGGCGTGGCCGCACCGTGGTGATCGGCGCCACGGCTGCTGAGCTGGGCGGTCAGCTTGAGACGCCGTTCGGTCCCCAGAGCGGCACGGAGGTGCAGGCGGCTGCCCTGGCTAGTGCGATGGCCGGCACTTCGATTCAGTTTCTCCCCGATCTCGGCCAGCTGGCGTTGTTGTTGAGCTGGGCTGCGCTGGTGGCCTGGAGCTTGACGCGGGTGGTCACGGCACGGCAGGCCACGGTGCTCAGCTTGGGTTGGCTGACCGCTGCGGCCCTGTTGGCGGCCCTGGTTTGGTGGACTGCCTTTCTCTGGCTGCCCCTGTCAAGTCTGTTGTTGCTGCCGGGTCTCGCAGGGGGATGGCGCAGCGCTGCCCTGGGCTGGCGCGAGACTCGAGAGCGCCAGGTTTTGCATCAGCTGCTCAGCAAACGGATTTCGCCTGCCCTGCTCCAGGACATATTGCGGGAGCCCGGTCCCGTTTGGACGCAGCTGGGCGGCAAGCGCGCTCGCTGTGTAGTGATGTTCACCGATCTGGTCGGATTTACACCCCTCAGTGCCCGGCTTGAGGCGGTGGATTTGTTTGCCCTGCTTAACCGTTATTTCGATGGCTTAGCCCAGGCGGTGGTTGCTGAGCAGGGATTGCTCGACAAGTTCATTGGCGATTCGTTGATGGCGGAGTTTGGCTTGCCCCGCAGCCGAGGGGAGGCGGCGGAGGCTCTAGCGGCGGTGCGGGCTGCCCAGGCGATGCAGCTCAGTTTGGAGCGGCTCAACCAGGAGCTGGAGCTTGCGGGCCAGCCGCCCCTTCGTCATGGCATCGGCATTCATGTGGGTGAGGTGGTAGCCGGCAATCTGGGCTCCTCCCAGCGCATGGAGTACACCGTGATTGGCTCTGCAGTAAACATCGCCAGCCGGCTTGAGGGTCTTACCCGCCAGTTTCCGGACCACAGCATTTTGATCAGCGCTGAGCTGCGCCAGCTGCTGCCTCCGGAGCTGGTTGTGGTGCCTTTAGGTAGCCATAACGTCAAGGGATGGCAGGTGCCGCTGGAGGTGTATGGATTGGCGTAAATACCAGGTCTAATTCAGTTGTTGAGTGAAACTTAATAGGCAAATTAAATAATTCAGTGTGGGTTCAGCTAGAGAAGCGATCCCATCGAAATGCCTGCTGCCAACTGCTCTGCGTCGGGGCAGATGCGCAGATTTGGTTTGCCACCAATTCGGCGGTGATCGCGGCCAGCAGCACGCCGTTGCGGTGGTGCCCCGCAGCTAGCCACAGGCCGGGGATGGGGCTGGTTCCCAGCAGGGGAGCTTCGTCTGGGGTGTGGGGCCGAAAACCCCACCAGCGCTCCATCGGCGGCCAGGCGCTCGCCTCCGGCAGCAGGCTGGCCAGCCCCTCCTGCAGCTGGCGCTGGCCTGCGGGGGTGAGCCCTTCGCTGAAGCCCGCCTCGGCTTCGCTGGTGGCTCCCACCACCAGCAGACCGTCTTGCCTCGGCACCAGGTAGGTGCCGGGCCCAAAAATCACTCGCTGCAGGGCCTGCCGCGGCCCCTGCAACGACAGCATCTGGCCTTTCACCGGAGCGATCGGCAGCTGGGGCAGTAGCTGGGCGCTCCAGGCACCGCAGGCCAGCACCGCCCGCTCGGCAGCGAGATGGTGCTCCTCCCCTTCGGCGCTGCGTAGACGCACCCCGCTGAGGGCGCCGGCCGGGTCGCAGACCAGCTCCAGCACCTGGCTGCCCTCCTGAAAGGTCACCCCCAGTTCCACGCAGGCCCGCTCCAGGGCGCGCATCAGCCGGCGGCGGTTGTCGATCTGGCCGTCCTGTTCAAACAGCAGGCCCGCCTGCCAGCGCTCGCCGATGCCGGCAATCTCTTGCTCCAGGCCGCGGCGATCGAGCCGTTGGCCGAAGGC
The DNA here is from genome assembly GCF_024346235.1 of Cyanobium sp. BA5m-21. Taxonomy (NCBI): domain Bacteria; kingdom Bacillati; phylum Cyanobacteriota; class Cyanophyceae; order Synechococcales; family Prochlorococcaceae; genus Cyanobium; species Cyanobium sp. BA5m-21. The sequence goes on along the minus strand of NZ_JAGQCO010000071.1, from coordinate 4,400 downwards.
GGCGGTGGGATAGGCATCCCGCTCCGCCGAGGTGGCGAAGGGCACCACGATGCCGCAGGGCCGCAGACCGCAGCTCAGGCCGCTATCGGCTTCGATCTGGGCTACCCAGGAGGGGATGAGCTGCAGGCTGGCCTGCCCCAGGCCGAGCAGGTCGCCGCTGAGCCCCTCGGCGTGGGGCGCCAACATGCCGGCGGCTACAAATCCGGCGGCTTCGCTGCGGCGCCGGCTCAGCACCCGTACCAGCTCGCCGCGGCGGGCGAGCTGGTGGGCCATGGCCAGGCCCATCAGGCCGCCCCCCAGCACTGTGATGGCTGGCCCCTTGGCTGCAGTCATGGCTGGGCCAGCGCCGCTGGCTCCAGCCCCAGCACCGTGGCCCCGCAGGAGCGCAGGGCCGCGTCAGCGGTGAGTAGCAGCAGTGGTTCCTGGCGGCTTTGCACGAGCAGCAGCTGGTCGAAGAGGTCGCTGGGGGCGGCGCTGCTATCCAGCTCGGCCAGGGCCAGCAGGTGCTCATTGCGTAGGGGCAGCCAGTGGAAGTGTTGACGGGTCACCTCCTGCTCCAGGCGGGCCAGGTCGAGCTGCACCCGGCCTTGGCGTTGCTTGAGGGCCAGTTCCCAGAGGCTCACCTGGCTCACGAACACCTCTGCTCCCGGCGCCTGTACGGCGGCGATGGCCCAGGCCGGCAGACGCGGGTCGTCGGCCAGCCACCAGAGCAGCACCTGGGTGTCGAGCAGCAGGCGTTTCATTGCAGCGGTGCGTCGAAGTTGGCGGCGATGGCAATGGCGTGGCGCATGGCGCCCGGCGCGTGGGCGGCGCTGGGGGTGGGAATCCAGGCGCTGAGGCGGGCTACCGGCTTGCCTGCTCTGGCGATCCATATCTCCTCGCCTTGCTCCACCTGAAGCAGCAGGCGGGAGAGCTGGGTTTTGGCCTCATGCACATTCACAAGTTGGGGCCGGTTGCTTGGTGCTGGCTCAGGGGGGAATGGCGGGTAGGCCATGGCTGCAAAAACCTCTGGACTTAGTTTTAGCTTAGCTAAACAGCGCAAATCACTATCCGCCCCGGAGCCCCCTCGCCCCCGTGAGGCCGGCGTCCAGTACCTCCCCATAGGATCGGCTCAGGCATCGATACAGGCCATGACAGGCGCGGCAGTAGCACCAGCATCACCAGTCCCATCCCAGCAGCTCCCTTGGGAGGCGGTGATTGGCTTGGAGACCCATGTGCAGCTGGGCACCGCCAGCAAGATTTTCACCAGCGCCTCCACCGCCTTCGGCGACGCCCCCAACACCCACATCGACCCGGTGGTGTGTGGCCTGCCCGGCACCTTGCCAGTGCTTAATCAAAAGGTGCTCGAGTATGCAGTAAAAGCAGCCCTTGCCCTCAACCTGCATATTGCTGCGCACAGCAAGTTTGATCGCAAACAATATTTTTATCCCGATCTGCCCAAGAATTATCAAATCTCCCAATTCGATGAGCCAATCGCTGAAGATGGTTGGATTGAAGTTGAGGTGGCCGAAAAAGGTAAAGAAACCTATTTGAAGCGCATCGGTATAGAGCGGCTTCACATGGAAGAAGACGCCGGCAAATTGGTACACGCCGGTAGTGATCGCCTAGACGGCTCTACCCACTCCCTGGTGGACTACAACCGCGCCGGAGTAGCTCTGGCTGAGATTGTTAGCAAGCCGGATTTGCGCACCGGCCGCGAGGCGGCGGAATACGCCTCGGAGATTCGCCGGATCATGCGTTATCTGGGCGTGAGTGATGGCAACATGCAGGAGGGTTCCTTGCGCTGCGATGTAAATATATCCGTGCGGCGCGGCCCTGATGCCCCCTTCGGCACCAAGGTGGAAATTAAGAATATGAATTCCTTCTCGGCTATCCAGAAGGCGATTGATTACGAGATTCAGCGCCAGATCAAGGCCTACGAAACCGGCGAGCCGGTGCGGCAGGAAACCCGCCTTTGGGATGAATCCAAACAGCTCACTAAGAGCATGCGCGGTAAAGAGGGCGCCAGCGACTACCGCTACTTCCCCGATCCCGACCTTGGACCCATCGAGGTGAGTGACGCCCAGCGGGAGGGCTGGCGCGCCGAGCTGCCCGAGTTGCCTGCTGCTAAGCGGCACCGCTACGCCGACCAGCTGGGTCTGTCGATCTACGACGCCCGAGTGCTTACCGATGAGCGCTCGATGGCTGAATATTTCGAGGCCGCGGTGGCCGCCGGCGCTGACGCTAAGGGCATCGCCAACTGGGTCACCGGCGACATTGCCGCCTATGTAAATGCCAACAGGCTGGCTATTGCCGAGTTGCCCCTTAAGCCCGAGCAGCTAGCTGAGCTGGTGCAGCTGATTGAGGGCGGAATTATTAGCGGCAAGATCGCTAAAGAGATTCTGCCCGAGTTGCTTGAGCAGGGCGGTTCCGCCAAGGCGATCGTGGCGGAGCGCGGCCTGGGCATGATCAGCGACCCCGCTGCTATTACGGCGATTGTGGAGGAGTTGCTGGCTGCCCACCCCGAGGAGGTGGAAGCCTTCCGCGGCGGTAAAACCAAGTTGCAGGGCTTCTTTGTGGGTCAGCTGATGAAAAAAACTGGTGGCAAGGCCGACCCCAAACTGGCCAACCAGATTCTGATTCAGAAGCTCAACGGCTGAGCACCTGCTCCACTTCGGTGGCTAACTGCTCGGGTTCGCCCCGGTTGTTAAGCACCACATCTGCCAGCTGGCGCTTGCGCGCCAGCGGCCACTGGGCAGCTATCCGGGCGCGGGCATCGGCCTCGCCCAGGCCATCTCGGGCCATCAATCGCTGCAGCTGCTGCGACTCGTCGCAGTCCACCAGCCACACCTCGCTGCAGAGGGTCTCCAGGCCCGCCTCAAATAGCAGCGGCACCACCAGCACCACTACCGGCTCCGCCGCCAGCTCCTGCAGCTGGGCTTTAAAGCACGCCCGCACAACTGGATGCAGCAGCTGCTCCAGCCAGCGGCGCTCGGCGCCATCGCCAAACACGATCCGCCCCAGGGCGGCGCGATCGATCTCTCCGCCGGGCGCCCGGACCCCAGCCCCGTAGCGCCCCAGCACCGCGCCGGCCCCAGTGCTGCCCGGCGCTAGGGCTTCTCGTGCGTACACATCCGCATCCAGCAGCGGCAGACCCCGCGCCGCCAGCAGCCGGCCCACGCTGCTCTTGCCGCTGGCGATGCCACCGGTGAGGCCGATGCGGCGTGCAGCAACCATGGCTTGAGAAGGGGCGTGGCGCTATTCCATGCTCAGGTTCGCAGCAGCTGCAGCCCGTGACCCACCCCTGGCACCCGATCCCCGGCGGCATCACCGCTCCCCGTGGCTTCCAAGCCGCTGGTGTCACCGCGGGTCTGAAGGCTTCCGGCAAGCCCGACCTCTCCCTGCTGCTGGCGCCCGAGGGCGCCGTGTGCGCTGGCACCTTCACAACCTCGGTGGTGCGGGCCGCCTGCGTGGACCTCTGCGCCGAGCGCCTGGCGGCCTCCGGCGGTCACGCCCGGGCGGTGCTCACCAATTCCGGCCAGGCCAATGCCTGCACCGGCGACCGGGGCCTGATCGACAGCCTGCGGGCCACCCAGGCCGTCGCCGATCGGTTGGGTCTGGCGCCTGAAGAGGTGCTGATCTGCTCCACCGGTGTGATCGGCGTGCCGATTCCGATGGGCACCTTGCTGGCGGGTCTTGATCCCTTGGTGGCGGCCCTCAGTACCGAGAGTGGGGCCGCGGCAGCTACTGCCATCCTCACCACCGATCTGGTGGCTAAGCAGATCGCTCTGGAGGCGGATCTGGGCGGCCGCAACGTGCGCATCGGCGGCATGGCCAAGGGCTCGGGAATGATTCACCCAAATATGGCCACGATGCTGGGCTATCTCAGCTGCGACGCGGGCGTACCCGCCGAGGTGTGGCAGGCGATGGTGCGGCGGGCGGTGGATCGTTCTTTTAATTCGATCACGGTGGACGGCGACACCAGCACCAATGACACGTTCCTGGCCTTTGCAGCCGGGGAGCCCCTAAGCCATGAGCACTACGAAGCGCTGGAAGCCGGCCTGACGGCGGTGTCGCAACACCTGGCCAAGGCGATTGCCCGCGATGGCGAGGGCGCCACCTGCCTGATTGAGGTGCAGGCGCAGGGAGCCGCCGATGACGCCGGCGCTCGTGCGATTGCCCGCACCGTGTGCGGCTCGTCGCTGGTGAAGTGCGCCGTGCATGGCCGCGATCCCAACTGGGGCCGGATCGTGGCCGCCGCCGGCCGGGCCGGCGTGCCCTTTGCTGCTGATCTGGTGGCCCTGTGGCTGGGCGAGCACCAGCTGATGGCCGCTGGCCAGCCCCTGGCTTTCGATCGCGCCGCCGCCAGCACCTATCTGCAGAGCGACACGGTGATTATTCGCCTGGTGGTGGGCGATGGC
>NZ_JAGQCO010000070.1:0-7607 GCF_024346235.1 Cyanobium sp. BA5m-21 | reverse complement strand
CCCGGTGCTTGTCAACCTCAGCGACAAGGCATTCTCCTTTGACTTTGATGGCAATGGCGTCATCGATACAACGGTCGGTGAGATCACGATCACCAATGCCTATTCAGCCACCAATGTGATGGTGTCTGAAGCCTCCAGTCAAGGCGGCGCCAACGGAGTCTTTGGTTTTGAAGTGGTCATCGGCGGAGCAGCCGATGATGCCATCGTTGGCAATGCCGATGCCAACCTGCTAGTTGGTAATGCCGGTGATGACCGCATTGCTGGTGGGTCTGGCAATGACACCATTTATGGCGGTACGGGCGACGATTACATCACGCCTGGCGACGGTGCCGACTATGTCGTGGCTGGCGCGGGTATCAATACTGTTGAAATTACCAGCAGTGATCTTGCCGAGGATACGTTCAATGTTGATCCGAATGGAATCAACATCTTTGCCCTCCAGGGCAATGGCACCGATGTGTCATCGATCACTGTTCCCACTGGAAAATGGGATCCTGGCTCCCAGGGGATTGACCTCCTGGATGGTGGTGATCCTGTTGTCATCGGAAGTTTCACTACTTACGACACGATCAACGGCACCTCCAGTGCTGATACCTATCAGTTCGGCGGCGTCGCTTTCAAGAACATCGGCAACGTGGATCTCGGCGCTGGTAACGACAGTGTTGGTACTGCCGCAACCACCAAGGGCGTCAAGGTCAACTACGACGGCAATACCGGCACCGACAGCATCACGCTGAATCTCACCTTTGGCCAGTTTGCCAAGCTCAATTCCAGTGGCCTTTATGTGGCCGATGTTCAAACCTATCTCGATAGTGCCAGCGGCAAAACCTTCAGCAGCAGTCAAGCAGATTTCACTGCTAACAATTTTGAAACTGGTGGCGTAGCTGTCATTACCCCCGGTGTCTTCAACGCTCTCCAGGGAGATCCGGCGGCCACCACCTTCAACTCCGCCTACGGCGTCCGCAGCAGCACGATTAGCAGCGGCGACGATGTAAACCTGTCGGCTTCGGCGCTGACCACTTCCACAGCCACGGCCCTTTCCGCGGCAGACATTGTTTCCGCGTTCGTTCAGGCCAGTGGCGTCAAAGGCAGTGATGCCATCACTATCACCAGTGGCGGCACTACTTCAGGCTCCACGACAGCGTCCCAGGAAGCCAGTGCCGTCTCCCGCACCGTCGACGATCGCGCCGATTCGGTGCTCGCTGCCTATGGCCTCGGCACCGATCGCAGCAGCTTCACGGCTGGCGACGACATCACCTTGAGCCTCACCGGCAACGTCAAGGCTGATACAACGGCCGAAGCGCTGAATTTTGTCGTCAACGCCAGCGGCACCGTCGAGGCTGCCGGCAGCCGCGACTCCAGCCTCAGTGCCGGTGATGCCCTCAGCCTCAACATCAGCGGCACCGCAGCCCAGACGGTGGGCGCTAGCAATGTCGCTGGCCTGGCTCTCGCCGCTCTTGCCAACCGCACCTACGGCATTGACGACGCCAACCTCACAGACACCGCGACCGACAGCGTTCAGGCCGGCTCCGATCTCAGCCTGCAAGCCACTGCCAGCAGCAGCAATCGCGTCACGGCCCAGACCGTCGGCACCGAATCGCTCGGCACTTTCACGCTCGTCAACAACGGCACGGCCGCCACCGACCGCTTCACCACAACCCAGATTGGCGCCGACTTCCCCCTGATCAATGGCGATCGGGTTCGCTTCACTATCTCGAACGGCAGTGTGCAGGCTGATCGTGACTACTACGTCGCCAATGTCATCCCGATCACCGGTGAGTTCCAGCTCAGTTCAGAGCCGAACGGTGATCCTATAGATGTCGTAGCTGCCGGCACCCTGCAGGCCTACCGCCCTGCCGTCGCCACAGCCGACGGGATCAGCACCGTCACCGGTGTTGATCTCAACCGCACAGGCGCCGGCCTGGGTGGTGTTCAAGCCGGCGACGCCCTCAGCCTGCGGGCCACGGCCTCCGATGCCATCACGGCCACGGCCAGCAGCGTGGCTGGTGATGCCACTGCAGGTGTATTCCGTCTCGGCGGCATGGATGGCCTCAACCTGGCCTCTGAGGTGAGCACCGTTCAGGCCCTCGTTGACACCGTTTCCCTGGCCGGCAGTGGCGCTAGCCTTAACTTCAACGCCACCGATACGGCCACGCTCAAAGCCGCCAGCACCGAGGGTGCGGCTCTGACGGAAGCCAACATTCAGGTCTTCGGTTCCAAGAGCAGCGCCAGCACCGCCGGCGACGATCTCAGCCTCAGCGCCAACGCCGATCTCACCCTCTCCGGCAGCGCCAGCAGCACCGCCGGCAGCGCCGAGGCCCGCAGTGGCGCCGGTGCCGGCGCCGGTGTCACCACGGCCGGTGTCACCAATGTGCTGCCCACCAACACCAGCTACTCGGTGGTCACCGGCCTGGCTGATGGCACCCAGACGGCGGGCGCTGATCTGGCCGTGCAAGCCAAGGGGGCCACGACCCTCAACGCCAGCGCCAGCACGGTCTCAGGTGCCGAGACGCTGGGTTCGCTCTGGACTTCGGCGTCGGGCAACATCCTCGCCACCTTTGATCTCAACCTCAACACCACCACCAGCACACCGAGTTTTGTTGGTCCCCAGTACCTGGCCGCCGGCCAGCTGGTGCAATTGCCCACCGCCGCCGCCGGTTTGCTTGCCAATACCGATTACGCGGTGAAGCTGCTCGGCTTCGGAGCGGTGGATGCCACCGCCAATACGCTGACAATGCCCACCGGCATTTCCTATGCCCTGAACGACGCCGTTCGCTTCCGCCTCAACAGCACCACCGCCCCGAACAGCAGCGAGAGCCGTTACGGCTTGGCCTTAGGCACTACTTATTACGTCAAGAGTGTGTCCGGCACCACCTTCACTCTTTCGGCCTCTCCTGGTGGACCAGTAATTGATCTTTCCGCCGACAGCCTCGGTCAGGCCGATCAGCTGGTGGATGCGGATCGCTTCCAGTTGCTCACGCTCCCAACGGCACCGGGCGGCACCTATGCCGTCGCCCCCCTCACCGCCAGCGCTTCAGGCGTCAGCCTCACCCTGCCCTCTGCCGCCAATGCCTTCGCCGGTAGCCGCGAGACTGATCGCACCCTCAACAACAGCGACAACCTCAACCTCGCCCAGGTGAGCGGCATCATTGGCAACGGCGGCCTGCGCGGCCTGATCGCCGGGGCGCAGAACGCCATCTCCGCCGTGGCCAGCGGCGTGCTCAATGCCGTCGCCCGCAACACCGCCAATGACGCCACGGCCAGCGCCGGCTTGGTGGCTGAAGGCCTCAGTGATACGGCGATCAGCGCCGGCAGCGCTGGCAGCGTCAATGCCGAGGCCAGCATTGCCGCCGTGGCCGATGCCGCCACCACCGGCACCAACGTCCTGCTCGACAACGCGCTCGCCGATCTCACGATCACCGCCCGGGGCCTGAGCGCCAGCAACGCCGCCAACGACATCACCATCGGCGGTGCTGGCGACGTGCAGAGCACCGCCAGCCTGAGCGGCCGCAGCACCGCCAGCACCGTGCTCGGTGATAGCGATGCCCTGGCCGCGCTGAAGGCCACCGGCTTGGAGGCCCTCAGCAATGGCATCACCGCCACCATTGGCCAGCAGGGCGACATCAGCGCCGCCGCCAGCATCGGCTCCCTGGCCGCACCACTCCTCATCAGTGCCCTCAGCAGTGCTGAGGGCGACGCCACGGCCCAGGCCGCTGCCGCTGCCGTCGGCATCTTGGGCACCTACGACGCCACCGTCCCCGCAGGTTTCTCCTCGCTCCAGGCCGGCAAGAGCCAGGGCGACATCAGCGGTACGGCCAGCGCCGACCAAGCTTTGAGTGCCATCGCCACCAACGGCATCGCCTCGGTCACCCTCGCCGATGTGCCCGGCACTGGCCGTGCCTCGATCACTGGTATCGAGAACATGGCCCTCACCGCCGGTGCTGGCCTCAGCAGTGTCGATGCCACCGCCGTGGGCAGGGCTAATTTGTCGGCCCGCAGTGTGGAGCTCGATGCCACCAGCGAGGGCAGCACCTCCAGCACAGGTGTATTCAGTTCCACAGTCGCCGCCCTGCCGATTTCCTTCGCCGAAGACGGCCGCATCGCCGCCATTGCCCAGCAGAGCAGCTTCGCCCAGAGCGTCACGGTCAACGGCAACGCCTCTACCTCCCTCAACAACACCAGCCTCGGCATCGGCAACGCCACGATCACCATTGCTGGTGATGGCAACTTGAATGCCCGCGCGATCTCCCAACTAGACAGCCGCTCCCAGTCCGTTGCCGGTGATGCCAGCGCCTAATGCTTCCTCACCCCCACCTCGCCGCCGATCTCGGCGAGGCCATGGAGCGTCTGGCAAGTCAACCGCTCGCCGAACTCTTGCTCTCCAGCGGCATTTTGCGCCAACGGGCCAAGGAGCTTCTTGTGCAGCGCCTGCGGGACTCCGTCAGCTTCACTGCTGAAGAGGAGTCTGTGGTGTTGTCGCGGCTTTGGGAGGGTATGCCAGGCCCGGCCGCCGCCAGCCTGCAGGGTGATTGGATTGCCACTCAGCCCGAGCTGATGCAGGGGCCGCTGCGCGATCGCTGGGATCAGATCCGGCTGCAGAAATGGATCGAAAATCACTACCTCGAACGCCTAGAGCCCTATTTCCTCGAGCGCCGTGCTGATCTGGAGCAGGTGGTGTACGCGATGATCAGATTGCGCAATCAGGGTGCGGCCGAGGAGCTTTACCTGCGTCTTATCGATGATGGCGCCGATTTCGGCACCTTGGCACGCAGCCACTCCCTCGGCGAGGAGCGCTTCACTCGCGGCTTGGTGGGCCCGATGTTGATCAGTCAACCCCACCCCACTATCCGGGCCGTTCTCGACAAGCTCACCATGGGTGAGGTGCATCCGCCCTTTCGGGTCGACAACTGGGTGTTGTTGGTACAGATGGAGCACAGGCAGCCAGCCAACCTCAGCGATGCCACCCGCCTGCAGCTCTACAACGAGCTCTTTCAAAAGGATGTTGATGCCACCCTCGACCAGAGCCTGCAGAGCCTCTATCCCGCCCTGCTAACCCTGGCGCCAGCCCAGGGGAGCTGAGCCATGGCGGATACCGGACAGCTCCTCGAACTGCTGAGTTCCTTCCCTTTTCTTGCGGATCAGCCGCCCGAACAACTCGAACGGCTCGCCTCCCAGGGCCAGTTGCTGCGCTTTTCGCTCGGTCAGCCGATCATTCGCATCGCCCAGGCGCCCCAGCAGATGTTTTTCCTGCTGCAGGGAAGTGCCCGTTCGGTAGTGATGGCTTCGCGGCTGAGCAAAGGAGTGGCGACGCTGCAGCGCTTCGAAGCGGGTGCGGTGATGGGCTGGACCGCCCTTAGTGCCGGGCGCAATTGGGAGACCCTGCTGGCTTCCACCGAGCTGGTTGTGCTGGCCTTGCCCCATGCCGCCCTGCGGCAGGAGATGGCCCAGTACCCAGCCCTGGCGCAGCGCATCGCTGGCAGTGTCAATCCAGCCGAGCTATTCGCGGTGCTCGATGCCTACCTGCGGGAGTACCCGCGGGCCCTCTCCCATGAGGTAGTCGAGGCGGCAGTCAAGCTCGCAGACACCACAAGGGCCGTCAGTCTGACGCTGGAGCAGCTGGAACAGACGTCTTTTCCGGCTGACCGTCTCTGGCTGGTAGCGGCGGGCGGCCTGCCGCTGGGCACGGCCCTGCCCAGCAAGGTTGCAGCTGAGGCGGAGCCCTTATTGCGGGTGCTCGGCATCAATCGACTGGAGCTAGAGCGCCTGCTCGATCCGCCGCCCCCCGACGCAGAGGCAGCGGTATCAGTGTCTCCGCCACCGGGCTGGGAAAGCCTGCTGCTGGAACGCTGGGAGGAGCAGCGCCAAAAGCTGGAGGAGGGTGCTATCCCCGCCGCTCCCGACCTGCTTTTAAGCGAGTCCGAGGAACCCCTCGACGACAACAAGCGCGATCCCGACTCCTATCCCTGGCATCGCGGTGTCGGTCCGTTGGAGTCGCCGATTTCGGCTTTCCGCATGCTCAGCGATCACCTCGGGCTGCCCTTTCGCCGGGAGCTGCTGCGTCGTGTCTTCACCGATCAGGTGAAGCGCCACAGCGAGGCCTCACTGGCACTGGCCGGGGCCGTGGCCGAATCCATCGGTCTACAGACCCAGTTGCTGGAGATCCGCGCCGAAACAATCTCCAGGCTCGATGCTCCCTTGATGGTGCGTTGGGGTAACGGCATGGCGGTGATATATCGCGCCTCAGCTAGCAGTGTTTTGCTCGGCATTCCAGCCGTTGCTAATCAAGAACTCAGCCTTGATCAGTTCAAGGAGCAATGGGGCGAGGAGGGTGAGGTTCTCACCCTGCGTGTTAACGCCCTCACGCCGCAGCGCAAGTTTGGTTTCCGCTGGTTCCTGCCGGCTTTGCAGCAGCACCGCACCGTGTTGCTGGAAGTCTTGCTAGCTAGCTTCTTCGTGCAGCTTTTCGGTCTTGTTAACCCCCTGCTGATTCAGCAGGTGATCGACAAGGTGATCATCAACAACAGCCCCAACGCCCTTGGAGTGCTCGGCACCCTGCTGGTGGTGTTTGCCATTTTCGAGGGTCTGCTGCTGTGCCTACGCACCTTTTTGTTTGCGGACACAACCAATCGCATTGACCTTGCCCTTGGTACGCAGATTATTGACCATCTACTGCGCTTACCGCTCACCTATTTCGACCGCCGTCCAGTGGGTGAGGTCAGCAACCGGATTAGTGAACTTGAGAAGATCCGCTCCTTCCTTACCGGCACCGCTCTCACTACCATCCTTGATGCTGTATTTGCGCTGCTATATATAATTGTAATGGTGATCTACAGCTGGCAGCTCACTCTGCTCACCCTGGCAGTCATTCCAGTGCTGGTTGCGCTCACCCTCACGGTATCGCCCCTGGTGCGCAATCAGTTGCAAAGCCGCGCTATAGCCAACGCCCGCACCCAGAGCCATCTTGTAGAGGTGCTGAGCAGCATGATGACTGTTAAGGCCCAGAACATCGAATTGCGCAGTCGCTGGAAGTGGCAAGATCTCTATACGGATTTTGTGGCCGAGGGTTTCGACAACACCCTGCTCAGCACCACTGCTAACACCTTTAGTGCCTTCCTTAATAAGTTATCGAGTCTGCTGGTGATCTGGGGTGGAGCAGCCCTGGTGCTTAATGGAGAACTCAGCCTCGGTGAACTGATCGCCTTCCGGATCATCGCCGGTTATGTCACCGGTCCACTGCTGAGGATGACCTCCATCTGGCAGACCGTGCAGGAAACCGCCCTTTCTTTGGAGCGTCTCAGTGATGTAATTGACCACCCGCAGGAGGCGCCTGAGGATAACTCCAGCCGCATCATCATGCCGCCAATCAATGGAGAGATCATCTTCCAGAATATTCAATTCCGCTACAAGCCCTCCTCGCCGTTGCTGCTTAGGGATGTATCCCTAACCATTCCCCAGGGCAAGTTTGTGGCTGTGGTGGGTACGAGCGGCTCGGGTAAAAGCACCCTCACTAAATTGGTGGCTCGCCTTTACAACCCAGAGGGTGGCACCGTGCTGGTGGATGGCATCGATATCGCCAAAGTTGAGCTCTATTCCTTAAGGCGCCAGAT